>NZ_JAIVFR010000502.1 GCF_020829685.1 Nostoc sp. CHAB 5715
TCTTTAGTCTATAATCTAGCACAAAGAAAGTTGAGACAAGCATTATTATTATCAGATTGCACCATCAGAAACCAGGTAAAGAAATTCACAAATTCAAACCAGTCCCAGAATCTATTGCTATTTCCTGCTGTTGGAAATATTCAATTAGACTTAACCCTGCTACTCTAGTCAGATAAGCTGCACTTACTCCCTGCACTACGCCACCAGCAACAAAGGTAACGGCATTACTTTTCAGAACAGTAGTAATAGCTTTTGTAGAAAGTTCAACTAAACCCAGTTTCAACATCAAACTTCCCATTGTTCCAGCTACGGTTTGCGCTTGTTCCAAGGAAAATTTCTGCTGATAGATATTACCCAAATCCATTACCATCTGAGCATTAATTGCCGCAGTTGCTAAAATGTCAAGGGCTGGGACTGGGTTAGCAAAGGCAGCAGCAGCAGCTATCCATTGATATTGTTCAATAATTGGGGTGGCGCGATCGCGTCTGGTTCCATTCAACCAGCTTTTCGCCTCAGCTTTCAACAACCCGGCTTTTCTCATGGTTGTTACCCAAACTAGCCGTTGTCCCTGCTGTACCAAAACTTCACCCAACTGCTGCCTCAACTGCTGGATATTTGGCGCTGGTTGTTCCATCCACTCTTGCACAGAACCATCAGCCTCATGCTTTCGGACTTTGATGGGAATGGGAGAGGCCGCAGTTGCAACTACATTTCCCTGCATTCGCTGTTTCAATGACAGCAAGATGCTAGCGCTTTCATCGGCTAAATACTGGTCTTGTTTGTTCAAAACCAGGATTGTGGGCTGATTTGCGGCTTTTAACTGCTGTAAGGTTTGAAATTCTGAGTCTGTCAAATCACCGTTTGTCAGGAACAGAACAAAATCTGATTTTGCTATTTCTGCTAAAACAGCTGTATCTGAATTGTCACCCGTTTCTCTAAACAAAGGTGCTGTTTCTTCTAAAGACACCAAATTTTGTGTCTCTAAACTTTGCCCTAGCACTTTAATTAAAGTGCTTTTACCCACGGATTTGCCGCCAGTCACAGCTACTTTAATTTTTTGCCTGTCTAATTCCAACAACAATTGGGCAACTTGTTCTCTGAGTGTCTGTAAGGCCCGATGGTTTTCTGATTCTTGTGCCAGTTGGTTAATTACAGTTTCAGCAATAGAAATCGCACTTTCTACAGTCGCCCGATCTACCACCATACCATCTAGCTGCTCTAAACTGTTTTTCGGGCGATTTTTTTGGAATAACCACAAACCACCGCCTACAGCTAAGGCACTCAATAAACCAAACTCACCCACCTGCACTATAGAATCGTGCCAACTGTCCAACATCCACAGAGAAAAGGACAGTCCCAATCCTCCCACTAAAATTGGTCGCTGCAACTTCACAACCATGATTCTTTGCGCCTTTTAGATGGCTATTTCTTCCAGAATAGATCAAAAACCTGCTTCTTTGAATTGAACAGGCGATCGAACACAACTTCTTTACCTACAGATGCCTATAAAATTAACTCCCAAGCCTCACGATGATAAGTAGGTCAACCTAATTCAACATAAAACGCTACAATTATACGCAAATCTTTACTAAGCTAACATTGAGTTATCCCAACAGACTCCATAAGCTGCGCTCACAAGGAGCAATGAAAATTTCTTTTCCCTACTCCCCACTCCCTATTCCCTACTCCCTATTTTCAAGGTAGTCTAAGATTTACAGGAGAAATAAATATGAATACAAAACTGGTTGAATGTATAGCCCAGATTATTTTATCTTTATCAGAAGAAGAACGGCAATTTTTAGAAACAAAAATTACCTCCGCAGCGCCATCTTTGAAAGTTCCTCAGTCAATTCAGCAAGATATATTAGACTTAGAGAATCGCTTAAAAACATTTGAAGCACAATATAATATGTCATCAAGCAGTTTTTACCAGCAATTTAAAGCTGGAAAATTAGGAGATGCAATGGAATTTTTTGAGTGGAGTGTATTCTATGAAATGTGGGATAATACACAAAAACAATTAGCACCCACTCAGAGTTAATTTCCTGATGGAACTCCAGGATTATATTAGCAGGGTCAAAACAAAACTGAATGGAAGTTCAGTAGTGTATGCAGTTGTGATTGTTGATCAAAGAATCTTACTGAATCGGGGTTACTTCCGCGCCAGATTAACTTTAAATAACGGTGATTTTCTGGAAATCGCTGAGTCTTTTACTATCATAGAAGGGCGTTTTGTTACCCTTGGTTATCGTTATCAATGGATGGATGAAACCAAGGAAAAATTGAGAAAGCGTTGGGATAATGTAGAGCATTTTCCCGACTTACCTAACTTCCCGCACCATGTCCACATTATTAAAGAATCCGACGTAAAACCGAGTGAATCTCGGAATATCTTAGAATTAATTGACCTGATTGAAAAAGAACTTAATATCATTTTATTAGAATAGTTCAAAATCCTGCTTTTTCAAGTTCAACAGGCGAACAGACACAATTTTCTTTACTTAGAGATTTTGCTGAAATTAACTCCCAAGCATTCCTATATTGTGTCGAACGCGGTTTGCGCTGTCTTTTCTCAGCCTCAATAAGGTGTATTTCGCTACCGTAGCCAATGAATATGTCTATTAAGAAGATATAAAACAGGTCAAGATTATCGGAATTATAGCTCTTAAGTTGAAAAGGTGTAGCTTATTAACTTGCAAACTGCTGTATATGTGTTTGGAGAATTGTCTCACAACAAGAATCTGACAGGATTTTCCAAAGTGACTCTAGCTAATCCTACCAATGAAGCAAGCCTGGGAACACAGAAAACTGCTATAGGAATCATATTTGATTTTTGAAATTATCTATGTAGGTGGGGAGTGGGGAGTAGGGAGTAGGGAATATGGAATCACGCTTTTCGAGTTGTACGGATTTTTTTCAGAAATCAAATCATAGTCCTATATACTCCCGATGGTAATGGCTTAATTTCCTTTGCAGTTGAACAAGTTGCACCCGATGAAGTCATTAATTGGGCAAGCATTAAAGCCGAATCTCGCGCAGATTATAGTTTTATTGATGCTGCTGGTTGGGATGCACTGTGGAGTAATTTAACAGATGCTTTAGGGCAAACCGCCGGACAGTTCCAAACTGTAATGGCGGAAAATGCTAATTATTTAAGTCAATTGGGAAAACAAACCAGTGATTTAACTCGGTTATTCGCCTTTGAATGGAGACAAGCAGTTAATACCCTCACCAATGTAGATTTACTCAGCACAACGGATGTAGTAGATGCTGCAATACCGTTCGGTTAAGGAATTTTTTGGTTGAGGCTCTCTGGTGTTCAGCAGTTGCATGTTCAATCCACATAATTAATTCGCCTACGCAAACTAGCAGAAAATCAAGCTTTTTTATAGGCTCGCCAGAATTTAAAGCAGGGTAGTAACTGGCGTGCGATTTCAAATCATCTTGGTATCTAAGATAACGTTATTGAATGTCTTTCTAATAGCAACTCCTCTGTTTGTAGCTGAACAAAATTACTCTTGACGAACTCTGCGATTTCTATACGATTCCCACCGGGATCGCAAAGAAAAAACCGTACACATCCTGGAATTGGTCGTTGATCGGGAATAATTTCTACCCCATATCTTTTTAGGTGTTCCTCAAAGGCGTTTAAGTTATCGACTAGGAAACAATAATGTCGTCTAGATGCTTGGTTATTGGTGTTTTTCTCTGTACTAATGTGCAGTTCAATGTCTCCCAAATTGTACCAGGCTCCTGAATCGTTTTTGATTACTTCAGGTCTGGGAATTTCAGTCAATCCCAAAACTTTACTATAGAAAAACAGCATTGCATCCTTCACTTCCAGAGGATAAGTTACTTGAATATGATGAACTGCTGTGAGCTTCATAAATTTTTCTCCTAGTTTGGGTTAAATTTGGCAACTCTACAATCACCTATGCGACAAGCTTTCCCATACTGATGCGTTCTTCGACGAGATAGCCAAGTTTTCTATAAAACTCAACTACTTCTACGTTGGAGACACGAACTTGGAGATTGATTTTGAGGCATCCCATCGCTATCAATACCCTCTCTGCGTGCTGCACTAGCTTGCTACCAATACCCTGCCGTTGATAGTGAGGACTGACCGTAACTGTGTATAGCCAACCGCGATGCCCGTCATATCCTGCAATGATAGTGCCTACAATTACAGAGTCGATCTCCGTAATGAAAAACAACTCAGGCTGTACAGCAAGCTTCTGACTGATTACCAATTTTGGGCTGCTGTGCGATGGGTTATTAGGAAACACCTCATCCCACAGAGCACTTACTGATTCAGCATCAGATTCTTGATATGGTCTTATATTCATCTACATCTCTAAATCAAAGGACTTGCCTTTGCCTATTGTTTGTGAAATACTACTCTATAAACTACGGTAAATCGCTAGAGCTTAAGTAATATTGTACAAAACTTACCATAAAACATTTCGTCCTCAAAGCAATTACAGGCTAATCCCTAAGATGACAAACACAGAAATTCGCACCGCTCAAGTTAAAGTCCCTAACGGGGATTTGCAAATTGATGCTTACTTAGCTGAACCAGCACAAAAGGGAACGTTCCCAGGCGTTATCGTGATTCAGGAAATCTTTGGCGTCAATATTCACATTCGGGAAGTTGCTGAAAAATTTGCCAAAGAGGGGTATGTGGCGATCGCTCCGACTTTATTTCAACGCACCGCTCCCGGTTTCGAGGGTGGATACACTCCTGAAGATGTCCAGCAAGGAAGAGGGTATAAGGAGCAGACAACAGCAGATGAAATATTGAGTGATATTAAGGCTGCGATCGCCTACTTAAGAACTCTACCAAATGTGCAAGGAGATGCGATCGGCTCTATTGGTTTCTGCTTTGGTGGTCACGTCGTTTACCTAGCTGCCACTTTACCAGATATTAAAGTTACAGCTTCCTTCTATGGTGGCGGTATTCCCAACTCAACTCCCGGCGGTGGAGAACCAACCATCACCCGCACCCCTGATATTAAAGGCCCCATTTACGCCTTCTTTGGTCTTGAAGATAAAGGAATCCCCTTAGAGCAAACAGAGCAGATCGAGGCGGAACTAAAGAAACATCAGATTCCCCATGCTATCTTCCGCTATCCTGGTGCAGAACACGGCTTTTTCTGCAACCATCGCGCCAGCTACAATGCCGAAGCTGCTGCTGATGCTTGGAAAAACGTTCAAGAACTGTTCCAAAAGAACCTTCAGCTTCAAAAAGTCTAAATCTTTGGTTTAGAAGCAATACACCGCTAAGGGCGCACATCTGTGCGTCTCTACTGAGCAGTATGCATCTTCATCAAATCGGTAAATATTAGCCAAATAGTCAAAAGCAAATAAAAATAAAGTATCACATCGATGATTACCGCCTTCAAACAGCTACGAGTTAACATTTTCCAACATTGTTCAGA
>NZ_JAIVFR010000503.1 GCF_020829685.1 Nostoc sp. CHAB 5715
AAATTAGTACTTACACACTGTACAAATTGGCCATAGTATGGGTTACGATTTTTGGTCGTTTCAGGCGCTTTGCATAACCCCGATTTATTCCCATATTTGCGTAGGCGTAGCCCGTCGTAGACATCGCCTATTTGTAAAGCTTTAGTCATATTTCAATACTATTTTGTTGAAATATTTGATAAATGCAGTTATCATTTTTGCAAGAAAGCGGCAAAGTTCAGGTATGATTCTCTGCCGCTTGCAACATTTGCGTACCCTTGAGAGCATTACCCTACAATGCTTTCAATTACCGCTTACTACTTCCAATGCCTAAACTTAAGCAAAGGTGGTGGTGAAGTTGTTAAAAAGCCAGACCTGGAGTCACTAATGGACTTGGAGTCACTAATGGGTTTTGCAGCGGCCCTGGCCATGGTTCTGGATCTACAATTGGTGGAAATGACGGTATCGATTGAGGAATTATCAAGCTCTGGCTGGAATAGTCAAAAGTTAACGTATAGTCAGTCTGTCCACTATATTGATTGACCTGCAAAAAGTAATTACCAAGACCTGGGTTGGAAATTACATCCGATGTAGTACCACCCTTAGTAGAACTTGCAATTTCCTCACCTGCATCAACAATACGATTGTTGTTTTTGTCTTCAATCAGTCGGATGTCAGCATCACTTTGGAGTCCGCTCAATGTAATGTTGACACGCTCTAAAATTCCTAAAGAGAATTGGTAAGTATCTGTGGTGTTGGTATCACTTATTGTACCAGAGCGAGTAACATCAGCTGACAAGTCGCCAAGTTCAAACTCTCTAGGCAAAAGATTGCTGAAACCACTTGTTGCAGACAAGGCTAAATCGTAACTTACATCGCCTGATGTGCTAAAGCGACGGACTTCGGCAAAATAAGTACCTGCGTCTGCTCGACGATTAAGCGAGTCATCTGCGTTGCTCCCCCTAGCAGAAGAAGCAACTAGTTGGTCGCCTGTATCAAACAAACCGTTACCGTTATCTCGATAAAGGCGCAAGTCGGCATCATCACCAGCACTGATATCTGTCAAAGACAGATTGATGTTGCTGGTACTGTTGATTCTGAACTCAAACACATCAGTGGAATCAAATTCATTTAAATTATAGTCATTGCGGGTAACAGGGGTAGCAGACAGAACACCGATATCATCGTAAACAGTCATTTTTTACTCCTTTTGTTGTTGATAGTGATTTGGTCAAGTTAAACTCAGCAGATGTAATTTTTTGTCTGGATTCCAGCAGAAAATTATCTGCAATTCAATTCCAGGATTTGAGAACACGACAACCTAAAGTGAAGAGTTTATGACATAAGTATTTTGGTAACTCATGTTATCTTCAGCAACTAGGTGTCACACCTATCCATACGTGGTTACTAAGGTCTAGTACTTCTCCTGCATTAGGATGCACCCTGCCTTAGTTAACTTGGTAACAAAGGTGATTCTGTGGTCTAGATTAAAGTAGGGGAAAAAACCAGTCAATATCATGAAGTTCATAACTGAAATGAAGGCTAATTTTTCGTGCCTGATAAGTCAAGTTCATAAAGTTCATAAAGTTCATAAAATTCATATTTTTACCTAAAGCCACAGATTTAGAAAGTGTTTCTCAAGAGTAGATTATTAACAAGCATATAAAAGAGACAAAATAAGTAGTCGAATAGAATTAATTACACAATGTCATTGCGAATGTAGCGAAGCGAAATGAAGCAATCCGCTTGCGGCTGGGATTGCTTCGCTTCTTACCCTACGGGAACGCCAAGGGCGAACGCAATGACTGTAAATATTTTTGTTCAGCTACTTAGTAATAGGACTTACGCAAACTCTACGATTCTTGGTGTTCTTGGCGTTCTTGGCGGTTCGATAAATTAAGCTTTTTAGCACTTTTTGCGTAAGTCCTAAGTAATGGTCACACCACTTTCAACAGTTCTGTTCGGTGGGTAAGCTACTGCAACAACTCCAATTGTAGTAATTGCCAAAATCCTCACGATCTGAACTTTTGTCAGGAGTGTAACACTTTATTACTTACAGAGCATCTTGAAAGCAAAAAAGTTGAGGATACCTCCCCCGAATCAACAGTAGAAGAATTCCAGTCATCTTCTCAAACATCTGATTCGGAAAATCCTGATGAAACCAAGAGCAGCACTTATAGCTTGCTCACCTTTATGAATTTTCTGAAGTCTGGAATACCATTGTTACTCTCAGTTGGAGTCATCGGCTGTTTGTTTACCTTTTCCTGGCTAGCCAACTGGTACGGAGTCATAAATCACTTAGCGGGTAAGCTGCCTAATGCTCAGTTGGGCTACTTTGTAGCACTCAAACTCAATCCTAGTTCTGCTGCTGCACACTATAACCAAGGCGCAGCTTACGAAGACCAACAAAACTATGAGCGTGCCCATGCTGAATACCAGTTAGCCATTGAGGGCGGTGTGATTGAGGCTTACAACAACCAAGCCCGCTTATATATTTTACAAAGAAACTATGACAGTGCTGTTTCCCTGCTGCGGATCGGTCTACCCTTGGCTAAAAATGAGCGAGTCAGAGCAAATATGTACAAAAATCGAGGTTGGGCACGGTTAATGCAAGATCGCTTCACCGAAGCCAAGCTTGACTTGACTCAAGCCATTGAACTCAAAAGCGATCGCGCCCCCGCCTACTGCTTACTAGCGCAGGTACTAGAACGGGAAGGCGATAAAAAAAGTGCTTTGGTGGAGTGGGAAAAGTGTTTGGGATTTGCCTATCAGCCCAAAACCTTAGAAGAAGACAAATGGATTAATCTAGCACGCCAACGTTTACAAACTGAGGTCGTTGACAGATGAAACGTAGTTTATCCATTTCAATAGTTCTCAACCTGCTGCTGACAACTACAAATTGGGTCAGCGCTAGTTATGAAACCTCTACTGCTACCCAGGCTGTAGAGGCTCCAACTGATTGTGAACACGTCGGGCGGATTATCGAAATTCAAGGTTATGTGCGGCTTAAGCGTAAAGAATGGCGAGATTATCATCGAACATTTGTGGGAACAAAGCTTTGTCTTGGTGATTTACTCCAACCAGTTTCAAAGGCAAAAGTTATAGTTCAATGCACCGACCCTGAGCAAAATCTTTGGACAGTACCTAACGGGATGCCATCAGGTGCAGCAAATGGCTGTCCTCCACCATATGAATTAATATATAGACCAACCGGGCCGATTCCTCCCACTCGTGACCCGATTGCCCGTCGCATTCCGTACATTATTAGCCCCAAAAATACATGGTTACTTAGTGACAAACCAAAGCTGCGTTGGATTGCTGTGCCTGATGCCACCAGTTATGTTGTACGTATAAGTGGTTCTGGAGTCAACTGGGAAACCGAAGTTAGCACAACGGAGGTAGTTTATCCTGGTGAGCCATCCTTGAAACCAGGAGAAGGAGGATACTTACTAACAGTCGAGGCTGACAATGGTGAATCATCCGATAAGGCGACATTCGGTTTGCTCGATGCGAATCAGGCAACTATTGTCAGAGACGCTACCGAGCGAATTGCTAAAGAAAACCTGACTGATGATGCAAAAACCTTAGCCCAAGCTGAACTTTACATTGGACAGGGATTAATTGCTGAGGCAACTGAGATATTGTCAGCGTCAACTGTTAAGGATAGTCAAACAGCAGCAATTTACTACATATTAGGGGATCTCTATGCACAAGTCCAATTGTTGCCTCAAGCTGAAGCTAGCTACATAAAAGCAATGAAACTGGCAACGATAGTTAATGACCAAGAAGGACAAACAGTAGTAGCCACAAGATTGGCGCAACTATACGAAGCACTGGGGAATTCACGTCCCGCAGGGAAGGACTGAAAATGAGCGGAGTCGGAGCCACTCCGCCTCCGGTCTACGTGTAATGGTTGGGGTCTTCAACCCTTTAATTTACGATAAAAACTTTTTTGAGAGACGGGCTGAGTTTCCTGAGTTTAAATCAAAATTTGATAAGCATAGGACTTACGCACTATACAAATTGGCTATTATGTGCATAATGATTGGTTCAGAATACAAGTCCGTTGGTTCAGAATACAAGTTCGTTGGTTCAGAATACAAGTTCGTTGGTTCAGAATACAAGTCCGTTGGTTCAGAATACAAGTCCGTTGGTTCAGAATACAAGTCCGTTGGTTCAGAATACAAGTCCGTTGGTTCAGAATACAAGTCCGTTGGTTCAGAATACAAGTCCGTTGGTTCAGAACACAAGTCCGTAGCGATCGCATTCGTAAAGCCATCATTACCCGGTCAAAATCGATAATACTCTGAGACAACCAAATATCCTTATGCACATAATAGACAATTTGTACAGTGCGTAAGTCCTAGAATTATTAATATTTTCCTAAGTTTTTCCTCTACTGCATCTACTCAAAGTAGAACCTAGACTGCAACAACGCCAAAAAAGCGTGTTTTTGCAGAACTGCTGCTCATTCATTAGAATGTTGTGCAGGGGATAGCGTAACTTTGAGTTTCCACAGGAAGATACTTTAATCTCCATTTAGAGATATAAACTGTCACACAAGTTACATTCCAGACGAATTTACAGTTAATTTCGCAAGTCAGACAATTTTGTAGCAATAACGCACCCATCTGCAAGTCTTTGACAATTACTATTGGTAACAAAACAATAAAAAACTCCACCCACAAGGGGATGGAGTTTTTGGGCATGGGGAATCGGGCACTTGTACTGAGCGAAGCCGAAGTATGGGGCATGGGGAAGAAGTTACCAATGCCCAATGCCCAATGCCCAATGCCCAAAGCGGCGGGGCGGCTATCCCTCTCCACCCACGAGGGGATGGAGTTTCCCGCCGCTTTCAATAAATGTTTATTTGGAGTGAGATTTATTTAAAAGTAAAAATCTCATTAGCAAATAGTTGATGTAAATTAAACTGACCAAAACAAAAAAGGTTTGAGTTCAAGCGACTTACAGCCATACGGACAATCCAAAGTCCAAAATCGAATGACAAAATACTTGTCAATCCTGAAGAAAACACTGTGTATTAAGCAGTAGGGCAAATTTGATGCTTTGCCAAGTTGTGTTCAGTATGACAGAATTACGTTGAAATGCGGAAATGCTGTTAAAATTTTTAATTTATCTGACAAAATACATGAAATTAGTATGAGCGACAATAAAGTGTACCGGAAGCAACTTTATCGTCAAGGTGTTAGAGGTTAGAAGCTAATGGGGCGATTCGAGAAGCAACCAGAAAACCCGAGAGTCAGAGGCGAGCTATCCAGAGCAGCAGAAAATGCTCTTTGGGCTGTAGTTGAAGACTTAGAAAATCTTCAGCAGAATGTCCTCAGAGGATTGCAGGAAGACGTAAAGCGGCTTCAGTCAGAAAAAAACCGATTATCTGACGACATTCAAAGCTTGCTAGAAGAAAAAGAGCATTTACAACGTAATTCTGTCATACTGA
>NZ_JAIVFR010000504.1 GCF_020829685.1 Nostoc sp. CHAB 5715
CACTCGAAGATCTGGGCTCCCTGGTATGACTGAAGCGTCGAAATTCCCATTTTAGAGAAGATCTTCAGCAATTCTTTGTCTACCGCTTTGATATAGTTTTTGTGTAATACTTCATCTTTAAGCTCTTCTCCTTCGATCAGGCCTCTTTTGTTCATGTCCGAAATGGTCTCGAAAGCCATGTAAGGACAGATGCCCGAAGCACCATAACCGATCAGCGTAGCAAAATGATGGGTTTCCCACACATCACCTGACTCTACCAGGATACCGACCTTACCTCTCAGACCTTTTTTGATCAGGTAGTGATGAACGGCCGCAGTAGCCAGCAATGAAGGCACCGGAGCATGGTCAGAGTCAATCGCCCTGTCAGAAAGTATCAGGATTTCAAAACCATCATAAATGGCATCTGCAGCATACCTGCAAATCCTTTCCAAAGCAAATTCAAGTGATTTGCCCGGATTTTCATGATGAGCATTGAAGTAAGTATTGATCGTTTTGGCCTGGAAACCCTGGTGATCCACAAATCTGAGTTTATCAAACTCTTTGATGGTCAGTACAGGTTGCTCCAGCTGCACCTGGCGGCAGTGCAATGGCGATTCTGTCAGGATGTTCTCAGCCGAACCCACGAATGAGATCAGCGACATGATAGAACGCTCTCTGATCGAATCGATCGGCGGGTTGGTTACCTGGGCAAACAACTGCTTAAAATAATAGGAGATATGCTGGCTTTGCTCAGAAAGGATGGCCAGAGGGGTATCAATACCCATAGAGCCGATCGCTTCTTTACCTGATGAGGCCATTGGTCCGAGAATCATCCTCAGGTCTTCTGAAGTGTATCCGTTGGTAATCTGGCGTTTCAAAAGGGCCGCACTGTCATATTTGGTATATGGCCTGATAGAATCAGGCAATTCTGCAATCTTAATTTTGTATTCGTCTAACCATTCCTGATAAGGTTGTCTTGAGCAAATTTCAGCTTTTAATTCTTCATCAGGGATGATTCTTCCCTGTTCCATGTCAACTACGAACATTTTGCCCGGTTGCAAACGGCCTTTTGATACGACTTTCGACTGATCAACGTCCAATACCCCGGCTTCAGAAGCCATGATCACCGTGTCGTCATTCAGAACCCAGTATCTTGACGGACGCAAACCGTTCCTGTCCAGTGTGGCACCCACAATCTTTCCATCAGTGAAAGAAAGAGAAGCAGGACCATCCCACGGCTCCATTATGGCCGCATGGTATTCGTAGAATGCTTTTCTGTTCGGATCCATCTGGTCGTTACCGTCCCAGGCTTCGGGCACCAGCATCATCATCACATGCGGAAGCGATCTGCCCGACAGGTACAGAAGCTCAATGGCGTTATCCAGCTGAGCTGAATCAGAATTGCCTTTATCACAGATCGGAAGAATCATGTTCATCTCTTCTTCCGTAAAAAACTCAGAGTAGAAAGTACTTTCAGCCGCCCTGATCCAGTTCACGTTACCTTTCACGGTGTTGATCTCACCATTGTGAGCGATATATCTGAAAGGTTGGGCCAGTTTCCAGGATGGGAAAGTGTTGGTTGAGAATCTTGAGTGTACAATGGCGAATGCAGAAACCACATTCTTGTTGGTAAGATCAGGGAAATAATATTTCAACTGATTGGTAGTCAACTGTCCTTTATAAGATACAGTACGACAGGAAAGTGAGGAGAAATAAAAATGTTCTACGGCTCCCAAAACAGACTCCCTGATGATCCTGGTGGCATATTGCCTTAAGACATAAAGCTTTCTTTCAAAGCTGATGTCGTCCGTCAGGTCAAAAGGTTTTTTAATAAACACCTGCTCAACCCACGGCTCAACAGAACCGGATCCTTCGCCCAGTGTTTCGTTTTGAGTAGGAACCTTACGATAACCCAGCAACTCCATGCCGAATTTCTCAATTTTGCGGTTCAGAATCTCTCTGCACTCTTCTCTTTCTTTCTCATCATGAGGAAAAAAGATCATCCCCAAACCATAATTACCCAGGGCCGGAAGCTTGAATCCGGTCTTCCTGCATTCGTCTAAAAGGTATTCATGGGGAATTTGTATCAGAATTCCCGCTCCGTCACCAGTGTTCGGGTCACAACCGCATGCTCCGCGGTGATCCATCCTCTCGAGCATCACGATAGCATCCGCTACAATCTGATGTGATTTTCTTCCCTTGAGATGAGCTCTGAATCCGATGCCACAGGCATCATGCTCGAAGTCTGGATGGTAAAGGCCAGGATTTTCTTGAATTTCAATCATTTTTTTACCTTTTAAATGATAATTATATTGTACTCTTTTGTTTTGCAAGATTCTTCTTTTGTATAATCAGAAATCACTTACAAAAAATTCTGATTTTCGCTATTTTTAAGTATATTATAAAAGTAGCCTCGCAATTTAATAATAATTTTAAATGGTTAATACACAATAAACCAAATTTTATGCAAGCGGCGAAAACTTGTGAATTAAATAATAAATTCTATTGAAATTATACAATTCAAAAGTGTTTTACGGCTCAATAGTAACGGGGTTATTGTCTGTAGTAACCGCTTGTTCTTTTGCGATCGCTTTATCTAGCGTCATTTCGGTTTCTTCTGGGGCAGTGTATTCTAAGTTCTCTTCATCTGGCACAACAATAGTAACCGGGTTGTCGTCTGTAGTAATTAGCAGTTCTGCAAAGACTGCGATCGCTTTATCTAACGCAATTGCGGGTTCTACTGGGACAGTGCATTCCAAGTTTTCAGAAACAGTATCTAGGCGATCGGGTAAATTTGATTTTACATTCTCCCCCTGCTCCCCCTGCTCCCCCTGCTCCCCCTGCTCCCCCTGCTTCCCCTCTACTTCCTGGCACAATACTTGAAGTTGGACACTGTATTGCCAAGATTTACCGAGTAGATCCGACATCAAATCGCCGATACAGCGAAACTCCCAAACTCCCGGATGGAAGTAGGTAAAGGGAATTAGCGCCATTAAACCTTCTGAATTAGTGCGACGCGATCGCTTGAAAATTCGCCGCTTTGGTAGAACTTCCTGGGTTGAGGAGTGAGTTAGCCGCACTTCCACGTCAGTATTAGGAAGGTTAGAACGAGCCAAAACTCTATACTCCCCTTCCAAAATTTCCAAATTTGGCGATTTTAGGATATGCCACGAGCGATCGCCTTGTTTCTGTATCAGAAATTGCCAGTGTTCCATTGTGAGTGATGCCCAGACCGACGAGCCGCCCAATTATATTGTGTATTAACTTGCTTGCAAGTTTACCCCAGTATTTTGTAAATGCATCCCTTAAATAGCTATCTAGTTAACTGCCAACTTTTTTTGTATGATTTTTTACTAAAATTTCCATTTGCCATAGACACAACATACAATAAATGTAAGATTCACTTGACAATTTTTATTAAATTGTGATTGCCCACATTTTTGCTACAAAGAGTTAGGGTGTGGCTCTTAAGTGTCCTGTGTGATCGCCGTAGGCGATCGCAAAACGCCATCGCAAATCACAACACTTAACCACGTAGCACGCGCCCAACCTACAAAGCAGCGTTTCTTTGAACCGCTACAAAGCGTATCCTCACCTGAGTGAAATGTGGGTGACAATGAGGATTTACAGGAGGGATTCGATGCTAGTCATTTTAATGGACGAGCAAATCCTTGCCCCTGAGCAAGTTTGCCAGTCTTGTTTACTCGCTGACAGAAGCGGTCAACCCCGTTGGCGTGGGGGTCAACTGCGCTGTGGTCAAGCCATTCGCAAACTTACTCAACAGCAACCAGACCAGTATGAGTGTGTGATGGGTTTTCGCATCGCCCATATAGAATAAGTTGAATTTGCCAGAAAGACCAAGCAACTGCGTTATCCTAAGCTCAAGTAACTATTAAAATTTAATCACAGGAGAACGCATAATGTCTTGGCGCGGATCTACAACGGTTTCAGATCGAATTTTTGCTTCCTTGCCTTATTTGCTGCCCCTAGTTGATGGTTTAGTCTTCGGCAGCTTTTTGTTAAATCAGTTTCCACCACTACGAGTTGTGCTTTTACCACTGCAACCAGTGCTAATAATTTACGGTAGTTTAGGACAATTTGGACAAATAATTGTGTTCTTTGCCTTGTTCCTATTAGTGGTAAGAAACGAAAAAATCAGTCACTTCATTCGTTTCAACACAATGCAAGCGATTCTTTTGGACATAGTTATATTTTTGTGTTCCATACTGGTACAAGTTTTAAGACAGGTTCCTGGTACTGGCTTTGCAATAGAAACACTAGCTAACACCATCTTTCTAGGCGTTGTAGCAGCAGTTGGATATTCCGCCGTTCAGTCTCTACTGGGACGTTATGCGGAAATTCCGGCGATTTCCGATGCAGTGTACATGCAGGTGCGTTAGAAGTTAACGGGGCGCTACAGTGTTTTCCAGGCGACCAATACCTTCAATTTCAACGCGGACGCGATCGCCTGGATGCAAGGGACTTACACCCTCCGGCGTACCTGTTAGCACCAAATCACCCGGTAGTAGCGTCATAACCTGACTGATATAAGAAACTAGAACATCGGGAGAAAACACCATTTGATTGATACAGGCAGATTGGACTGGATTGGCGTCGTCATTCACAAAAGTTTGCAATCTCGCTCCTGGATTTAATTCCCGCACGATCCAAGGCCCCAACGGACAGAAAGTATCAAAACCTTTGGCTCGCGTCCATTGACCATCCCGTTTTTGTAAATCCCGCGCTGTTACGTCATTGGCGATGGTGTAGCCCCAAATTTTGGTTTGGGCTACCTCTGGCGTACATTCAAAGACGTAATCGCCAATCACTAATGCTAACTCTCCTTCGTAGTCAACTCTTTGTGACTGGGGAGGATACTTAATTTCCCTTTCAGATGGAATGATCGACGTAGGTGGCTTAAGAAAGATTAGTGGCTCAGAAGGTACTGAAGTTCCCATTTCAGCTGCATGTTCTGCATAATTCTTACCCACTGCCACAATTTTTGAGGGAGCGCAGGGAGCCAGAATTTGGTAATTTTCTGGTGTCAAAGTTAAATCAGTGGGTTGTCCTTGTAACCAAGGCGGAGCATCTAACACCTGCACATTCAGGGACAGTTGTAGTATCCCATAGTAAATCTGTCCTTCTTGATTTTGAATTCGCACATAGCGTTGCGCCATAACCTTAATGAATATCCTTTGATCTGCTTTTTTGTTGCTGTGAGCGGGTAGTAATCATCAGTTAGCTTTTTAGCGAACCGATTGAGCCTTGAGCCTGAAAGCGATCGCTCGCTATAATATATGTCCCAATCCGGTTCGCTTAATATGTTTGGCTCTCGGAGATCCCCTAACCCCCAATTTCTCGGGGGTCGCCACAGGCGGGGGGATCTTAACCCAACCTGATATATGTCATTAGGGAAATATACCCCTTGACAAAGCTAATAGCTTGATCAAGCT
>NZ_JAIVFR010000505.1 GCF_020829685.1 Nostoc sp. CHAB 5715
ACCGCGCATTCCTTAATAGCGAACAATTGGATCGCGTTTACTTGGACGAGTTAGGAGATATTCGCCAACTACCTTTGGGTTTAGCACTCATGGTACTGACTACGATAGAAGAAGACCAAGCATCAGAAGAAGCTAGGTATTTACTAACGAGAACATACGAAGAAGTACCCCAAGTATCAAATCGCGCCATAATAGAATTGATAACGACCATAATGGTGTACAAATTTGAACAATTAAGCAGAGCCGAGGTGGAAATCATGTTAGGGATAACTTTACAACAAACGAGAGTTTATCGAGAAATTAAGGAAGAAGGACGACAGGAGGGAGAACAGGAAGCAACTGTTAAATTAATTGTTCGACAATTAACTAAGCGTCTTGGGCAAGAACTGTCTGAAGAAATGCAAGCAACGATTTCTCATTTACCCTTAACAGTGCTTGAGAATCTAAGTGTTGCTCTGTTGGATTTTAACAGCTTGGCGGATTTACAAGCTTGGTTAGATGCACAATAAATTACACAACTGACCAAACAAGGCAAAAGTTAAAATATTAAAAGGAGTCAAAATACTAGAATTATTCTAAATTCTGGCTTTTGAATTTTTATTGGTAATTTATTTTTTAAAATGTCCTAACTACTGATTTAACTGTCTCTCTAACCGCCGAGAAGCCAACGACATTGAGTAACAAAATACCCAATAAATAAATCCAATAAATAGATAAACTTCTGCATAGCGTCCAAGAAACTGTGGTTGTGCCAATATGGAACGCGCAATACCTGTGAGTTCCACCAATCCCACTAAAGATAAGAGGGAAGTATCTTTAAATAAGCCGATAAACTGACCAACGATCGCAGGAATAACGCTGCGTAAGGCTTGAGGTAGGACAATTAATATCACTACCAAAGGTGTATTTAATCCTAGCGCTTTCCCAGCTTCAATTTGTCCACGAGGAATTGATTGAAGTCCACCGCGCACGTTTTCTGCCATGTATGCAGCACTAAATAAAACTAATCCAGCAATTGCTCGTAATACCCGATCTAGACGCACGTCTGCTGATAGAAACAAGGGAAGCATTACCTGAGCTAAAAACAAAATTCCAATCAGTGGTAATCCTCTAACGATTTCAATGTACAGGATAGAAAACCAACGTACTACGGGTAAATTGCTTGTGCGTCCTAAAGCAAGTAAAACTCCAATGGGAAAGGAAAGCACAATACTGACTGCTGCCATTAGTAGGGTAAGTAGCAAACCGTTCCATAAATTTGTAGATACAGGCTGCAATCCAAATCCACCGCCAAGTAGCCATAAAATTATCGGGAAAGATAATAACCATAATAGGGAAAGCCAAGGAGTTAGTACCTTAGTAAAGTTTCCTCCAACCCAGAAACCTACAAATACTAAAAATGCAATTAACAATAACCAAAGGCGGTATGTAAAGTCTACTGGTAAAACAATTAATAAAACGCCGATGATAAAAACAAACAAAGCAATTCCACGCTTTATTAACTCTTGTCTACCAAAGAATACACCCCCAGTTATAGCGCCTAAATTTGAAGCGATCGCCAGCACAATCCAAGTTCGCCAATATAGCGTTTGAGGAAATCTACCAACTAAAAATAAACGTAAATTAACCTGAATTACCGCCCATTGTGCCTGAGTAGTTGCCCAAGTTAGAATTCCTCGCGCTACCCACAACAGCAACACCAAACAGACAACAGTTAACAAGCTGTTGTACCAAGTACTGAACAGGTTTTTACGTAGCCAAGTTAATTTGTCATTTATCATTTGTCATTGGTCATTGGCATAGAAGGCATCGGTGGCACGGGTAAATCGATGCTAGCAGCTAAAATTTATGATGAAATTGAGGGTTTCCCTAAGCGATTTTGGGCTGATGTTAGTTATGGCGCAGGTTTTAGCGATTTAGCCCGCCAAGTCCTCAGTGAATTTGGCTTTCGGGTTCCAGAACAAGAAGCGCAGTTAATGCAGGCGCTAGTTAAGTGTCTGCAATCTGGGCAATATTTACTCATCATTGACAATCTGGAGAGTTTATTACAGCCAGATAGACAGTGGGGAAGTCAATTCTACGGCGACTTTTTCAACGCTTGGGTGGAACATGGCGGTAATAGTAAGGTAATAGTTACTACTAGGGAAAGACCAGAATTAAAAGGCTTTGAGTGGCTACCTCTGAAAGGTTTACAACTCGCAGAAGGGATAGCACTGTTAACTGCATTAGGCATTCGCGGGGATTTAGGGGATTTTGTCGAATTGGTAGATGGGCATCCTTTGCTGTTGAGATTGGTAGCAGATTTATTAAAAGAAGAATACCCCCAAAACCCTGATTTAAGACGATTGGCAGATTTAGGCTTAGGGAATTTGCGGCAGTTGTTGACAGATCCCCAAGTGGTAGGTGTGCATCACCGGGAAAATGTGGGGATGGTGTTGGTATTAGATGCCAGTTTTGAGCGTTTGAGTGAATTGCAAAAGGCTTTGTTGCTCAATATCAGCGTTTATCGTGGTGCAGTTGATAGTACAGCAGCAGTGGCTATGTTGCCGGGAAGTTCAAAAACAGAGATTGAGGGAGAATTGAGGAATCTGGTTAAGCGTTCTTTGTTGTCAGAAAAACTCAATGGTAAGCGGCGGTTTGAGTTTCAGCCAGTTGTGTTGGAGTATGTGCGGTATAAGGCTGGTGATCAGACCGAGGCGCATCAACGAGCTATCAATTACTATCTTTTAAATGTTAAACAAGAACATTGGCAAACTAAAGAAGATATCAAAGAATATCTAGAAATTTTCTATCACTGGTATCAACTAGAAAAATATGATTCGGCTTTTAATAGCATTCTGTTCTGCGATGATTTTTTGACTTTGCAGGGCTATTACACAGATCAAGTTGACTTATACGGGCAGTTGATAAAAGCTTGGCAAAAAACTGACGAGAGAGAAAACCGGATGTATGGGGTTGCTCTCAATAACTTGGGTCTTGCTTACTTATCTCTGGGGCAGTACCAACAGGCAATAGCTTTCTTGCAGCAGTCTTTGGATATCGCTAGGGAAATAGGCGATCGCAATATTGAAGGCTCATCCTTAGGTAATTTGGGTAATGCTTATTTAGATCAGGGGCAGTACCAACAGGCGATAGATCTCTACCAGCAGTCTTTGAATATAGCTAGAGAGAGAGGCGATCGCAATCCTGAAGGCTCATCCTTAATGAATTTGGGCCTTGGTTATTTAAATCAAGGGCAGTACCAACAGGCGATAGATTTCTTGCAGCAGTCTTTGGATATAGCTAGGGAAATAGGCGATCGCAATTCTGAAGGCTTATCCTTAATGAATTTGGGTCTTGCTTACTTATATCAGAGGCAGTACCAACAGGCGATAGATTTCTTGCAACAGTCTTTGGAAATAGCTAGGGAAATAGGTAATCGCAATATTGAAGGCAAATCTTTAGGTAATTTGGGTCTTGCTTACTTATCTCTGGGGCAATACCAACAAGCGATTAAGTTCTACCAGCAGTCTTTGGATGTAGCTAGGGAAATTGGCGATCGCAATTCTGAAGGCAAATCCTTAATAAATTTGGGTGTTGCTTACAATTCTCAGGGGCAGTACCAACAGGCGATAGAGTTCTACCAGCAGTCTTTGGAAATAGCTAGGGAAATAGGCGATCGCAATTCTGAAGGCAAATCCTTAGCTAATTTGGGTAATGCTTACAATTCTCAGGGGCAGTACCAACAGGCGATAGATTTCTTGCAGCAGTCTTTGGATATCGCTAGGGAAATAGGCGATCGCAATTCTGAAGGCTTATCTTTAATGAGTTTGGGTCTTGCTTACAACTCTTTGAGGCAGTACCAACAGGCAATAGATTTCTTGCAGCAGTCTTTGGAAATAGCTAGGGAAATAGGCGATCGCAATTCTGAAGCGATCGCATGGTTTAATTTAGGTGAGGCATTAGAAAACCTCAATCGGGAATCAGACGCGCTGGGTGCTTATCGCAATGCCCGTGAACTTTGTCAGGCGATGGGACTCGATACTCAAGTGCAAGATTGCAACAATGCAATTGAGCGTCTTTCTCAACCACAAACGCCTGTAGTCTCCCGTCGTGGTTTTTGGGTGTGGTTGCGTCGGTTGTGGCGTTGGGTACGCAGTTGGTTTCGGCGGTGAAAGAGAGATACGCCATAATTACTCACAGCGTTATAATATTACTTAATTTATGACAAAAATAACTGAATTATGAAAAAAATAGAAATCGAACTCGATCAAGAAACATTTGCAAAAATAGAAAAATTAACACAAACTTATCATTGCGAAATTTCTGACATAATCAAAGCAATGATTGAGCAACTAACACAACCAGAAGTTATTAATGATTCCTTTATCGGTAAATGGTCTAATGAGGCGGAATTAGTTGATACAATGGTTGCAGATATTTTAAAACACAGGAATTTATAAAAACTAAATTAGCTGTGAGAAAATCTTTAATTGATACAGACATTGTATCAGAGATTCGCAAATTAAAAAATCCTAAAATAAATGCTAAAGCTATTGCTTATAAAGCTATATGGCAACAGTACACAATTTCTGTAATTACTGTTTCTGAAATTATCAAGGGATGGAGGAAAATAAATCGCAATGACCGCATTCAAGAATTTTTGGCAGATTTATCTCAATTAGAAGTTTTGCATTTAGACCAAAGCTGTGCAGAAATTTCAGGCTTGATTCAGGCAGATTTAGAAAAAGCAGGACAACCAATAGGATTAGCAGATATCTTAATAGCTTCTATAGCTATCGAAAATAATTTAGTTTTAGTAACAGGGAATACTAAACATTATCAAAATATCCAAGCATTAGGATATCCTTTACTAATCGATAATTGGCGAAGATAAAAATTTGTATTTGACTATCAATTACGATTATTATCTAAAGAGCAACTTTAGGATTTACGCATTCTCTTATCGTGAGCTATGAAATGAAAAACTCCACCCACAAGGGGATGGAGTTTTTGGGCATGGGGAATCGGGCATGGGGCATGGGGAAGAGTTACCAATGCCCAATGCCCAATGCCCCAAGTCGGCGGGCGGCTATCCCTCTCCACCCACAAGGGGATGGAGTTTCCCGCCGACTTTCAATAAATTACTACTACTTGTGGGGTGGACATCTTGTCCGTCCTCACGGGCGAGACGCGCACCCCACAAGAGAAGTTGGATGTTTTTTTATTTGGAAGTCCCTGACTACGGACTTGGGATGTAAGTATCCTTGCATATAAGAGAACTAACTAAGCTGTTACGCATTTAAGTTGCACATCAACCAATACAGTTCAGTTAAGCATTTCTTCCTTCTCTCTGCGTCCTTGGCGTCTTGGCGGTTCGTTAAAAAAATTGACTTTTAACATAGTTTTAGCCTTAACTGAACCGTATTGGAATAAAGGGGATTG
>NZ_JAIVFR010000506.1 GCF_020829685.1 Nostoc sp. CHAB 5715
CTATGAGAAAAAAGGGGACAAAATCCTGATTCTTGAAGATACAGATAATGATGGCAAAGCCGATAAATCCAAGGTTTATTACCAGGGAGAGGATGTGAATTCGGCTTTGGGTATTTGTGTGACAGGTAATAAAGTGATTGTGTCCTGCAGTCCGAATGTACTGGTTTTTACGGACACCAATGGTGACGATGTGCCCGACAAAAAGGAGATCTTGTTTAAAACGGTTGGCGGCCTTCAGAGTGACCATGGTCTCCATGCCTTTGTTTTCGGACCAGACGGCAAGCTTTATTTTAACTTCGGAAACTTCGTCAAGGGGCTGACCACTGCAGACGGCAAGCCTATGAATGATATTTACAATACGCCGATCTCCGACGACAGCAAACCGTTGCGTGAAGGAATGGTGCTGAGGATTGATCCGGACGGAAAAAATCCTGAGGTTTTAGGCTGGAACTTCAGAAACAATTATGAACTGGCACTCGACTCGTTCGGAAGGATATGGCAGTCAGATAATGATGATGACGGCAATCGCGGAAATCGCATCAACTTTATAGTGGACTATGGTAATTACGGCTATAAAGATGAAATGACGGGGGCCGACTGGCGGGTTAAGAGGACCAACATGGAAGATTCGGTTTTTCTACAGCACTGGCATCTGAACGATCCGGGTGTTATCCCGAATTTAAGACAAACCTATGCGGGCTCACCGACGGGGATGCTGGTTTATGAAGGAGACTTATTGCCATCAAAATATAAGGGAGAGCTTATTCTTTGTGATGCGGGCACCAACCTCGTCAGTGCTTATCCATCCATACAGGACGGAGCAGGTTTTAAGGTGAGTAAACTGCCTATCGCTGACGCTTCGGGTAAAGACCAGTGGTTCAGGCCATCTGATGTGACCGTGGCACCTGACGGTTCTCTTTTTGTAGCCGACTGGTATGATGGCGGGGTAGGAGGGCACGGCGTAGGAGATTTGAAAAAAGGAAGAATTTATAGAATAGCTCCGAAAGGATCAAAGTTCAGCAAGCCGGTTTTTGACTATAAATCAATTAAAGGAGCTATTGAAGCCCTTAAAAATCCGAACCTGGATGTCAGGTACCTGGCTTTTCAGGCTTTGCAGGGATTTGGCGTGAAAGCTGAGACTTCGCTGCTGGAATTGTATGAAAAAGGTGAGCCTGCTTACCGGGCTAGAGCCTTGTGGCTGCTGAGCAAGATCAAGAACCGCGAAACGCACTATATTCAGAAAGCAGGTCAGGATGCCTACGAAGACATCAGGATGGTGGCAGTTAAAATAGCCAGGCAATCGAGGAAATTTGACAAGGCCTTTTATCTGAAAATGTCAAAGGATAAATCATTTGAGGTCAAAAGAGAAGTAGCCCTGGCCATCCGTCATCAGAATCAGCCTGAGATATGGGCCAGCCTGGCGGAAAGCTACGTAAGCGGAGACCGCTGGTATCTCGAAGCCTTGGGTATTGGTGCAGATCAGGATTGGGATAATTGTCTGAAAGCCTATCAGGAATTGAAAGGCGAAAGATGGCTGGAAACAGATGCGGCAAAAGATATCGTCTGGAGGAGCAGGGCGACGAACACACCGCAACTTTTGGCGGAGATCATCGGTAAATCGGCTTTTGCGAGCAAAGCGAGGTATTACCGAGCCTTTGATTTCCAGGAAAATAAATCGAAAAATGATGTTTTGATTAGCTTGCTGAAGAAAACGGATAATGCCCAGGAGAAGGTCATCATTTTCAGGCACTTTGATAAAAATACCATTACCCAGAATGCCGAATTCAATAAAATCCTTCCTGAAGTAATCAAGTCGATTAATGACCCTTACGATTTTCTGGATATTATTTCCAGGTATGAGATTAAAATTAATAATGCCCAAGAGTTAAACCAATTCGCAATTACGTTTTGTAACGGGGATTTAACCCCGAGACTTTCACGTGCTGCCGTCGAAAGGTGTGGGGAATTAAACCCCGAAACTTTGTTAAATATAGTGGTTCTCAGCCCTTGTGAGCTACAACAACCCAACCCCCTCATCGCTTGCGGGGAGGGGGCTATGATGTCCCTTGTATGATTGGAAAAGCTATAATTCGTAATTAATTACGAATTACGAACTTGTACTGAGCGTAGCCGAAGTATTACGAATTAGTTAAAAAGCAAGTGCCAAGAGGATTTTTCGAGGCGATCGCTGACAATAGAATACCACTGGTCTAAAGTTGCTTTAAATTTGCGGTGTTGTAAATCTGGGAGCCAAAGGATTAAAGCATCCTCATCGTTATCTTGGTAGTAGCGCCGCCGCCGCCCAGCTGTTTGAAAGCCAAATTTTTGATATAAAGATATTGCCGCCAAGTTGGAAGCTCGGACTTCGAGGGTAGCTCGCTCCATTTTGCGATCGCAAGCTGTCTTAATGACTGAATATAATAAAGCCGCACCCAAACCTTGACGGTGATATTGGGGATGAACCGCCAAAATTGTAATGTGGGCTTCCTCTAAAATAGACCAAAAGCAACCCATTCCTAGCAAACTTGTGTTGGAGGAGGGAGAAAATAAACCGAGTATATCGCTGTTGGGGCTATCCAATTCTCGTTTGTAGCCCTCCAGAGTCCAAAGTCCGCCAAAACAGGCTTGATCGAGTTCCAGAATAGCACTGAGATTAGAAAATCTCAGTAATTTAATTTCTAAGTCTAATGAGATCACATTTATTGAATAACATTACAAACCCTTTGTACACTGGGAATCGGGAGACGAACTCAAAGCCCGTAATTTGAACAAGGAAAACTTTTATAGTTATGGTATCGACTCACCCCACTGGGGTTCAACATTCTGGAAGTCAATATTTACCTCAAAGGCGTGACACCAGCGCAAATCCATCGCCTAATCAAGAACTTTTACCCTTGACTGCCAAAGTTCATAATCATGACCTCCTGGAAATTGGTGGGTGTGATGTCACAACCCTAGTTGAGCAGTTTGGTTCACCTTTATATATTTTAGATGAAGAAACCCTACGTTCGGCTTGTCAGCAATACCGAGATGCTTTCAAGCAATACTACAAGGGCGAATCTCAAGTATTGTACGCCTCAAAAGCTTGGAATTGTTTAGCTGTTTGTGCGATCGCGGCTTCCGTTGGTTTAGGAATCGATGTCGCATCAGGCGGTGAACTCTACACTGCGCTGCAAGCAGGCGTCAATCCTGAGAAAATCTATCTTCATAGCAACAATAAATCTCGTGAAGAACTGATTTTTGCTACAGAAGTCGGCTGCACTATTGTCGTGGATAACTGGCACGAGTTACGCACTTTAGTAGAAATTGTCAAAACGGCAAATTCCCCCTCCGTACAGCCTCGATTCTTGTTGCGCTTGACTCCGGGTATTGAATGTCACACACATGAATATATTCGCACGGGGCAACTAGATAGTAAATTTGGCTTTGATCCGAATGAGTTAGGGGAATTATTTACTTTTGTCAGTAAACAATCTGTCATTAACTGCGTAGGGTTACATGCTCATATCGGTTCCCAAATTTTTGAGCGCCAACCGCATCGAGATTTAGCGGCTCTGATGGTACAGTGGTTACGTGATGCGGCGAAGTATGGTTTACATTTGACAGAGTTAAATGTCGGTGGTGGTTTAGGGATTAAGTATATAGAATCAGACGATCCCCCCAGCATTGAAGAGTGGGTGAAGCCGATTTGTGAGGTAATTCAAGAAGCTTGTGTAGCCGAAAATCTGCCTTTGCCGAAATTACTGAGTGAACCGGGGCGATCGCTAATTGCCACAGCTTGCATTACTGCCTATACTATTGGTTCATCCAAAGTTATCCCAGAAATTCGTACCTATGTAGCGATCGATGGGGGAATGTCTGATAATCCCCGCCCGATTACTTACCAATCAGTTTATCGGGCAGTAGTTGCCAATAAAATGTCTTCACCTTTAACCCAAACAGTCACAATTGCTGGTAAACATTGTGAATCAGGAGATATTCTGATTAAGAATGCACTACTTCCAAAGACTGAACCAGGAGATATTCTCGTAGTTATGGGAACTGGTGCTTACAATTACAGTATGGCATCTAACTACAACCGCTTGCCCCGACCGGCAGCAGTTGTTGTGGCGAATGGCGAAGCAAATTTAATTTTGCAACGTGAAACTTATCAAGACTTAATTCGACAAGATCGCCTACCAGAAAGGCTAAAAAAATAGTCATTTGTCCCCGAAGTTCTGATCGGAGGAAGCCTCCGCTCAGACTTCTCTCTTGGTCATTAGTCATTAGCCAGGAACTAATGACTAATGACTAATGACTAATGACTAATGACTAAATGTAATTAGAGGCAAAAGTGTAATCCAGATGTCATGAGAGATTGGTGGAAGCAATGGCTGATAAACCTGGGATGGTCACAGTCCTTGCTACTTGGGACTCTGGATATTGTGTTAGTGTTGGCGCTGACGTACATGATGCTAGTTATTATTAGTGAGCGCCGGACACTGTGGATGGTGAGGGGATTCATTATCTTAATGCTAGCCTCAGCACTAAGTGGCAGATTAGGACTACCTCTGCTAAGTTTTGTATTGGAAAAGTTGGTAATTGGTTGTGCTGTAGCGATGGCAGTTGCTTTACAGTCAGAGTTTCGGCGGTTTTTGGAGCAATTAGGGCGTGGCGAATTCCGCCAGCTCTTTCAACCCGACCGGCTGGCAATCCCCAAATCTGATAGTGTAATTGATGAAATTGTTGAGGCTGTTAAAGAATTGTCAAAAAACCGCATTGGAGCTTTACTAATTGTGGAAACCACAGGGCCAATTGATGAGCGAGATTTTTCTGTCCCAGGAGTAAAGCTAAATGCGGAGGTTTCTAAAGAACTAATCCAGACAATTTTTCAGCCAAAAACTTTGTTACACGATGGGGCAACATTAATTCGCGGATCGCGGATCATCTCATCGGGTATAATTTTACCACTTTCGGGACGCACAGCCTCGCGCCAGTTGGGAACACGCCACCGGGCGGCAATGGGAATTACTGAGCGGGTCGAAAATTGCATTTGTGTCGTTGTGTCTGAAGAAACGGGTTCTATTTCCTTAGCGGAACGGGGAACCCTAAATAGACCCCTGACGATTAGGAAGCTGAAAGAGTCATTAGAAGCTCTTTTGTCCCCAATCGTGGATAGGGAAGCTGTAGCTCCTGGTCTGTTAAGTTTTGTTCGTCAGATAGGTGGGAAGATACGAACACTGGTTTCACGTTTACTCAGATTACCATCGACCGCTTCTCGAGATAAAAAATGACAGCACAACAAACTAAACTGCAAGATTTGCCTACTGACTTAAAACGAGAACTATTGCCGCAGCACGTTGCGGTGATTATGGATGGTAATGGTCGATGGGCTAAACGTCAGGGTTTACCTCGGATTATGGGTCATAAGCGAGGAGTAGATG
>NZ_JAIVFR010000507.1 GCF_020829685.1 Nostoc sp. CHAB 5715
GTCAATTAGTGGTAGCCGCTTAAATTGAGTGTAGAGAAAAGTTCCCAGTGGGGAGGGAAGTCGCGGTAAGTCTTGAAAAATTGGTGATTCAACTTCCAAACCTGCTGGTGAATATTGCGAAGAACGAGTCCAAGTAGTAAAAGGATTAATTTCTAATTCATTGATTAGGGAAAAAATATTTTTGTAAGGATACCAAAAGCCATGAATGCCAGCTTCAACAGATTTTCCGGCTGCTGTTTGCCAACCTGCCACCAGTCCACCGGGATAGGGGCCTGCTTCTAGAAGCGTCACATCATAGCCTTGTTTTGCCAAATGGTAGGTTGCTCCTAAACCAGCCCAACCAGCACCTACAACTACCACCCGTTTTTGTTGTGACCCTTCTACCATCCCAGCCTCCGATTGTTGCAGTCTATTAACTAATGTATACGAACTGTATACGAACTTGCCGTTCTCATCAGATGACGGCTTGCTATTACAACGGTTTTCGTTGGGATACAATACGTGCTTTGGTAGCATAGCTGTGCTAGCCTACGAACCATATTCCATTGAATAAAAACAGTTATAGACTTTAAAGAAAGCCTAATGTGGAGCAATTCAGTAAAAATCGCTTGCGGTTAATGCTGAGTTAGGAGTATAACAGGAAACAGACTTAACTATTGATGAGGAATAATCATAATGTCTCAATTAGCAAATGTAAAATCCAGTCTGAAGGACTTTGAATTACGAGATGGCATTTATTTTCCTAACGACTATGAACAATTGAATAATACTCAACATAAAAAAAGATGGGACGCAATTGGTAAAACATACTATGGTTCCCAAAAAATTGAAAAAGTTGCAGATACATCGCCCATCAAACAAGATTACACTCTATTAACTGGCACACCTGGAGGTACTTGGAACAAGTTCCCCTTGAATAAATCTGTTGATTCTATTTTAGAGATTGGTTGTGGTTATGGTCGCGCACCTTTACATCTATCTAAAGCGAAAAATTTGAGATGCGAAAAATATTATGGAATTGATATTTCTGAACCTTTGTTGCGGCGGTTACTCAAGGTTAAACAAGAATACAATTTTTTTCCTGAAGCTGAATTTAACTTAATTTGCAATTCTGCTGAAATATTGCCTTTAGAAGATAATTCTATAGATTTAGTAATTTCTAACTGCGTCTTTATGCATATCCCAGATGCACAATTAATAAATTTGTTGGCTGATATATCTCGCGTACTAAAACCTGGGGGAATTTTCGTTTTTAATCATTCCTTTCACAACAAGTCTTGTCCTTCTCATATTATCCATAATTTTATCAGAAGGCTGAATCCATTTGTGAGAAATCCAGTTTATCTCAAGCAATATACATCTGCTGAAATAAATGATATGTTAGCGACTGCTGGGATGAAGGCTAAGTGTCCCCAATACAGTGTCGAACCAACGCAAGAATATGCAATTTTGCCGGAAACCATTAAAGCAATTCCAGTGCCATTTGCTAATGCTATCAATAGAAGCCTTAAGCCATCAGATAGTTTAAAAGAAACTTTGGCTTATGGTTTTAGCGCTTACAGTACTCAACTGGACTAATTAAGAAAGTATTTTTTTGTCATAACACATCTGCCTTGAAAATAGGGAGTAGGGAGTAGGGAGTGGGGAGTAGGGACAAGAAATTTTCATTGCTCTTTGTGATAAGAACCCCACCCCGCCAAAGCTACGCTTTGTCTCCCCTCTCTTTGCAAGCGGGGAGGGGTGTTAGGGAGTTTTGCAAGAGGTCTAATGAACTGAATACAAAGGAACTACGGAAGCACAACATTGTTGTGCTTTTATTTTTTCAATAAATCTAAGCTACCAACTTTTACCAACATGTTTTAACTAAAGTTGGTAAATTAGGGATTAGTTGAGCTAATTCTTCCCTCTGCAACTATGCCATTGGATTTATCACCTCTTTGGATATCACTCAAAACTTCATTACTTGCTACATTTATCACATTCTTCTTGGGTATCGCTGCTGCCTACTGGATGCTGGGATATCGTGGCAAAGGTAAATCGTTGATTGAGAGTATCTTTATTGCGCCACTGATTTTACCACCTACGGTTGTCGGTTTCTTGTTGCTGCTATTTTTTGGCAAAAATGGCCCTGTAGGGAAACTCATGGAGACTTTTGACTTCACCATCGTCTTTACTTGGTATGGTGCTGCGATCGCAGCTACCGTAGTTTCTTTCCCTTTAATGTATAAAACTACATTGGGAGCTTTTGAACAAATAGATGGTAATTTGCTGCGAGTAGCCAGAACCCTTGGTGCAACTGAAGCCACAATCTTTTGGCGCATCAGTTTCCCCCTAGCATTACCCGGAATTGCAGCCGCCACAATGCTCGCTTTCGCCCGTGCTTTGGGAGAATTCGGGGCGACGTTGATGTTGGCTGGTAACATTCCAGGGCAAACGCAGACAATCCCAATGGCGATTTATTTTGCTGTGGAAGGGGGAGCAATGAATGAGGCGTGGTTTTGGGCGATCGCAATTATGGTAATTTCTCTATCTGGAATTATTGCAGTCAACTTCTGGCAAGAATTGAGGGAAAAGAGGAGGGGAGTAGGGAGTAGGGAGTGGGGAGTGGGGGGGGCAGGGGGAGCAGGGGGAGAAAATCTTTATACGTTGGACTCTAGTTTTGAATCTGGTGGATTGTTTGTCAACATTGAAAAAGTACTTCCTAGCTTTGATTTAAAAGTTGCTTTTACTACTGATGAGCAACCCTTGGGATTATTGGGGGGTTCTGGTGCAGGTAAGAGCATGATTTTGCGCTGCCTTGCGGGGATAGAAACGCCGACAAGAGGGCGCATAGTTTTAAATGGGAGAGTTCTGTTTGACTCAGAACAAGGAATTAATTTACCCAGCCGCGATCGCCGCATTGGTTTTTTAGTGCAGAATTATGCTCTGTTTCCGCATATCAGTGTGGCGCAAAACATTGCTTTTGGCTTGCCCAAAGGACTATCGGCTGGGAGTATTAAAGTGCAGGTAGAGGAGCAACTAATAGCGATGCAGTTGCAGGGATTAGGCGATCGCTATCCGCACCAACTTTCAGGGGGCCAACAACAACGGGTAGCTTTGGCAAGAGCATTAGCAAGTCAACCGGAAGCATTACTTTTAGATGAGCCGTTTTCGGCACTTGACACCCATCTACGTAGTCAATTAGAGCAGCAAATGACAGAAACTCTTGCTGGCTATCAAGGTGTGACTCTATTTGTTACCCATAATATGGAAGAAGCTTATCGGATTTGCCCAAATCTGTTGGTATTGGAGCATGGTAGAGCCGTTCATTATGGCAGCAAACATGATATTTTCCAGCATCCAGCTACTGTGAGTGTTGCCCAACTCACCGGATGCAAAAACTTGTCCCGTGCTGTTCTTCAGTCATCACAACAGGTAGAAGCGATTGATTGGGGTTGTACTTTGCAAGTAATTGAACCTGTCAAAAGCGAATTATCCTACATCGGCATTCGCGCCCATCAGTTCATTTTTACCAACGACTTATCACAGGAAAATACCTTTCCCTGCTGGTTAGTGCGAACAAGTGAAACGCCCCATCGGATAACGTTGTTTCTCAAACTACATTCGGCTGGCAAGAATTCTCAAGATTATCATCTGCAAGCTGAAGTCTTCAAAGAAAAATGGGCGACGATGAAAGACCAACCTTTTCCTTGGTATGTGCGTTTAGATCCTCTGCGCTTGATTTTAATGGAGTGAACGCAGAGATACACAAGACAGGGGGCATTGCATATTTGGGTGTTGCATAAAAAGTAAAACTAAATGTTAATCGATGTACTATAGCTTGTGAATTGTATCGCCAGTATTTTGCTTCTGAAAAGTTTGAAGAACCAGATTGGGAACAGAGCGATGCCGATAGAGGGGCGTTTCCCTACGGGATAGCTCGGCTTCACGCAACCTAGCTGCCGGGGCTTTGACATCGGTGCCGGATATCGTCAGCGATCATAACTTTTCAGACATTCCTCTAGAAAAAATATTTACAGTTTGGCAATTATTCTTCTGACTAGTGATACTTTTGAAGTATTTATCGCTGGGAAATTCAAAGTGCCACCAATAACGTATGCCATTTTTTGTAGCTCAGGCATCGATACAACTTCTGGGGACGGTGAAAAAATGACTGAAAATTCACTATTTGAAGAACCCGGATGAACTTGGCTGGAGTATATCCCTTTACTAAAGCTTCCAATCTTATTAAATCCAAAAAGTGTAAGGTTTCCCTTGCGGTTTTGATCCCAAGATTGTTTGAACTTTTTGAAATCTGCGTTTCGGTAAAGGATTGTAACTGTTGGATAGTTACTGATCAGTAGGCTTGTGAGTTGACCAAAGTCCCCCCATCAGCTAAAGAATTCAAATTATAATTAGGCGGTAATACGAATTTAAATCCTGTAACGTCCTGTGTGCCGTTCTTATAAGCCTCAGCAATCGGATCTTCATAGTACCAGCCAATATTAGTAGCTTGCTGCCAAGCTAGTGGCTCTATCGGGACCATAGTGTATCCTGGGTATTTAATCTCGATCAAGCTATCCTTACTACTCCCCTGAACCATTTGCATATTGTCATCAAAACTATTCTCTTGGGAAAACCGGAGTACCGAGCCAACAGAAAAGCTAGATAGACCTGCGATACTGGCGATCGCTTCTGTACTAGACTTTTCTGAAGTCTTAATATCAACCTTAATGATTTGTTGTTTGTTGTTCAGGTCATTTTCGATAGAAGCCAAGGAGCGGGAGATGCTGTAACCCACTTGAAAAGTTTGAGAAACTGCCCCTGTGTTAGGGTTAACAGTTTGCATACCACCATTTTGCCTAGTCGGATGAGAGGTATTGTTTATCATCTGGCGGACGATCCAATTTCCCATTTGGATCTCGGACTGGAGAAGGTTTACAGATTCCATAAGAGCTAGGTAGCTTGATAATTCCATTACAATTGGCTCTCCTGATACAGGCATTTTCGGGAGTAAATCCTTGATGTTCTGAGCATTTGCCATCTCCTTATATGTCAGTGGTAGCTTTTCTTTCTCTTGCCGACCGCTCCATTGGGAGCCAAAAACGTAGCTAATTACATAATCTATCTTGGTCAAAACAGCTTGATCCCCTAGCCTGTTCTGAGCCTTTTTTAGATCCTCAACAGTAATCTCACCAAAAATTCTTTGGTACTCGCTAACAATTAATTGAGCCTGAATACTTGTATGGCTCAACGCATCATTCAGCTTAGTTTGATCAGCTTGGCTTAATGTATATGTAATGCTGGATATAAGTTGGATATAAGCATTTGGGAACCCTCCAGGCCGAAGAGCTTGAGATTTCCACTGACACTCTGATTCCAGGACTGTTTAAAACTAGAGAAATTGGCGTTTTTGTACGTGATCGAGATCGTT
>NZ_JAIVFR010000508.1 GCF_020829685.1 Nostoc sp. CHAB 5715
CAGACTTAGAATTCATAACGTCTGAAAAGTATTTACAGCAAATCCAATCAGAATTCAGGAGTCAGAATTCAGGAGTCAAGAGTTATTACTCTCCCCCTGCTTCCCCTGCTTCCCCTACTCCCTCATCTCCAAAGTATGAGGTAATCTATCTCGATAGAGATTGGGAATTGATCGCTCAGTGCAGCACAGAAAATACTGAATGTCAAGGAAGTCTGGCAAATTTAGCATATTTGATTTACACCTCTGGTTCCACGGGCAGACCAAAAGGGGTGATGGTGGAAATGCGATCGCTTGTCAACATTATCACAGCAGTGAAGGAACGGTTATCAATTACCGCTAGCGATCGTCTTTTGGCAAGCACGACAATCGCCTTTGATATAGCCGCCTTAGAACTGTTTTTACCTCTAATTGCAGGCGCTCAACTCATCCTCACTCGCCAAACCGCCCTAATTGACCCCAGCCAATTAACAGCCGCTATCAAACAACATGAAATCACCGTCATGCAAGCTACCCCTGCAACTTGGCGGTTACTTTTAACTAGTGGTTGGCAAGGGAAAGCAGACTTAAAAATTCTCTGCGGTGGAGAAGCATTAGATAACTCTCTGGCTACACAACTTTTATCATCAAGTCAAGAGGTCTGGAACCTCTACGGGCCAACAGAAACCACCATTTGGTCAGCCATGCAAAAACTCAGTAATGACGAGTCAGTTACCATTGGTCGTCCCATTGCTAATACTCAATTTTACGTCCTCGATGACCATTTGCAACCAGTTCCCGTGGGTGTAGCCGGAGAACTTTACATTGGTGGTGTGGGAGTAGCACGGGGTTATTGGCAACGACCAGATTTAACCGCAGAAAGGTTTGTGGCGAATCCGTTGATTAGGGAGTGGGGAGTGGGGAGTGGGGAGTGGGGGGCAGGGGGAGAGGAGTGGAGTATCAAAGACTCGCCAGCGAGTATCAAAGACTCATTCACGAGTATCAAAGACTCGCCAGCGAGTATCAAAGACTCATTCACGAGTATTAAAGACTCGCCAGCGAGTATCAAAGACTCATTCACGAGTATCAAAGACTCGTCGGCGAGTATAAAAGACTCGTCAGCGAGTATCAAAGACTCGTTCACGAGTATAAAAGACTCGTCGGCGAGTATCAAAGACTCGTCGGCGAGTATCAAAGACTCGTCAGCGAGTATTAAAGACTCATCCCCAATACCCCATGCCCAATACCCAATGCCCAATGCCCCATGCCCAATGCCCAATGCCCCATGCCCAATGCCCAATGCCCCATGCCCAATGCCCCATGCCCAATGCCCCATGCCCAATGCCCTATACAAAACAGGCGATCGCGTTCGTTATCTCCCAGATGGTAATTTAGAATACTTGGGTAGATTAGATAACCAAGTGAAAATTCGGGGTTATCGCATTGAGTTGGGAGAGATTGAAGCGGTACTCAATCAACATCCAGAAGTGGCGCAGGCTGTAGTAAGTATGCAAGAAGATGAACCAGGAGAGCGTCGTTTAGTGGCGTATATTGTCCACAATACACCCCTCCCCAACCCTCCCCTTATTAAGGGGAGGGAGCTAGAACCCCTCCCCAACCCTCCCCTTATTAAGGGGAGGGAGCTAGAACCCCTCCCTAACCCTCCCCTTGTTAAGGGGAGGGAGCTAGAACCCCTCCCTAACCCTCCCCAAGGCATTGGGAGGGTGCGCGTTAGCGCGGGTGGGGTTACAATACGTTCCTTTTTGGCAACAAAACTACCAGCGTATATGATACCTGCGGTGTTTGTTGTGCTAGAGCAATTACCTCTTACCCCTAATGGTAAAGTGAATCGCCAAGCACTACCCGCACCAAATAACTTGCTCTCACCACTGACGACATCTTTGATTTTACCGCAGACACAAATCGAGCAAAAAATCGCTCATATCTGGCAAGATTTACTTCATATTGACACCATCGGCATCCATGATAATTTCTTTGATTTAGGAGGACATTCCTTACTCATGGTAAGAATGCAAGGACAATTGCGCGATCGCATTCATCAAGATATCCCCCTAGTAGAGTTATTCCGTTATTCCACAATTAGTTCCCTGTCCACCTATTTATCCCAAACCACCACCTCAACCTTACCTGATGGCGAAGTTGAAGAAAGAATTGTCCAATTAGAAACAGGTAAACAGCGACTTCTACAACGCCGCCAACAGCTTGTAGAAAATCAGCAAACTAAACCAAATTAACCCTGTAGTTTCTCTCCTGTGCGCCCTGGAACGTCTGTGCGATTCGTTTCAAAAAACTTATATATGAACAACGGATTAGAAATAGCAATTATCGGTATGGCGGGACAATTTCCCAAAGCCAATGACTTACACCAATTCTGGCAAAATCTCCAGGATGGTGTAGAATCAACGACTCTTTTAACTGATGAGCAATTACAAAAAAGTGGTGTAGCTCCTTCCCTACTGCAACATCCTGACTACGTAAAAGTAGCTGCAACTCTAGAAAATATTGAATGCTTTGATGCCGAATTCTTTGGATTCAGCCCCAGAGAAGCAGAAATTCTCGATCCCCAGCATCGATTATTTTTAGAATGTGCTTGGTCAGCGTTAGAAGATGCTGGATATAATGCCCAAAGTTATGCAGGAGCGATCGCAGTATATGCCGGTTCTGCAATGAACAGCTATCTACTGAATTTGATTTCTCATCCGACGATTCAAGCCAACGTCAATCGCTATCAATTGTTTTTATCCAACGATAAGGATTTTCTTACCACACGGGTTTCTTATAAACTCAATTTACGCGGCCCAAGTGTGGATATTCAAACAGCTTGTTCCACCTCCTTAGTAGCCGTGCATTTGGCGTGTCAGAGCTTGTTGAGTGGAGAGTGTGACATGGCATTGGCGGGGGGTGTATCCTTATCCAGCCCAACGGGTTATTTGTACCAAGAAGGGGGAATTTACTCACAAGATGGGCATTGTCGAGCCTTTGATGCTGATGCTCAAGGAACGATCGCAGGTAGTGGTTTAGGTGTTGTTGTTCTCAAACGCCTTGAAGATGCTCTCCGGGATGGCGATTATATCCATGCTGTAATTAAAGGATCGGCACTGAATAATGATGGTGCTTTGAAAGTCAGCTACACAGCACCGCGAATTGATACCCAAGCAGCCGTCGTTCGAGCGGCTCAAGCGGTGGCACAGGTAAACCCGGAAACCATTACTTACATTGAAACCCACGGTACGGGTACAGCATTGGGCGATCCGATTGAAATTGCAGCTTTAACTCAAGCCTTTCGCTCTCAAACCAATAAAACGGGATACTGTGCGATCGCTTCTGTAAAAACCAACATTGGACATTTAGATGCCGCCGCCGGAATCGCCAGTTTAATCAAAACTGTGTTGGCGCTCAAACACAAACAACTTCCCCCCAGTTTACACTTCCAACGGCCCAATCCCCAAATTGATTTTCCCAAGACTCCTTTTTATGTCAACACCAATTTAGCCCATTGGCAAACCGATCAGACTCCCCGCCGTGCAGGTGTGAGTTCCTTTGGGATTGGTGGGACAAATGCCCATTTGATTCTTGAGGAAGCACCTGTAATCATATCATCCAGTGCTTCTCGTCCCTGGCAGTTGTTAATTTTATCAGCAAAAACCGCCACTGCTTTGAGTGCGATCGCAGATAATTTAGCTAGTCATTTAAAACAACATCCAGAAATAAATCTGGCGGATGTGGCGTATACTTTGCAAGTAGGACGACAGGCTTTTGACCATCGGCAAATGCTATTGTGTCAAACAACAGCAGAAGCAATCCAGATTTTGGATGATGGAGGGCAAATATTAACTCAGGTTGCTCCTAAAGAAAGGCGTGAAATTGCCTTTTTATTTCCAGGACAGGGAAGCCAATATGTCAACATGGGGAAAGAATTATACGCCACAGAGCCAGTATTTCAACAACAAGTAGATTATTGTTGTGAACTACTCCTTCCCCACTTAGGCTTAGATTTGCGAAATCTCCTCTATCCTTCTCCACTCCCCAATGCCCAATGCCCAATGCCCAATGCCCAATCCCCCGCCATATCCCAAACCGCTTATGCTCAACCAGCTTTATTTGTAGTTGAATATGCCCTAGCACAACTGTGGATATCCTGGGGAATTCAACCCCAAGCCATGATTGGTAACAGCATTGGTGAGTATGTTGCTGCAACCTTAGCAGGTGTATTTTCGCTACCAGATGCCTTAAAGTTAGTAGCCATGCGTGGTAAGTTAATGCAGCAATGTCCGCCAGGGGCGATGCTATCAGTGGCAATATCGGCGGATACTTTACAACCTTTATTGTCTAGTGGTTTAGTCATTGCGGCAAATAATGCACCTCAGTTATCTGTGGTATCTGGTACTGAGGTAGAAATTGCTAAGTTAGAACAATATTTAAATACCCAAAACATTACCTACCGCCGCTTGCAGACATCCCATGCTTTCCACTCACCCTTAATGGATGAGATTATCGCACCATTTCTTGATGCTTTCGCAAAAATGAATTTGCGATCGCCCCAAATCCCATTTATTTCCAACGTCACTGGCGACTGGATTACATCTGAGCAAGCAACTAACCCTGATTACTGGGCAACTCACTTACGCCATCCTGTACAATTCGCTAACGGGGTGACAGAACTCCTCAAAGAACCCAACCGAATTTTACTGGAAGTCGGGCCAGGGAAAACACTCACTACTCTAGCCAAGCAACAAACCCACACCCAAACTATACTATCTTCCCTCCGCCATCCCCAGGAAACTCAATCAGATATAGCATTTTTACTCCAAACTTTGGGACAATTATGGTTGGCAGGTGTACCCATTGATTGGTCGGGCTTCTATGCTCACGAACAGCGCCACCGATTGCCATTACCCACCTATTCCTTCCAACGTCAACGTTACTGGATTGACCCACCCACTTTATCAGATACTCTCTCCTTTCCCCCCTTACCAAGGGGGGATGAAAGGGGTGAATATGCTTCTCCCTCTGACTGGTTTTATATACCCACTTGGGAACGGAGTTTATCACGTCCGTTGGTAGATTTAAATGAACAACGGCAGTGTTGGCTGGTGCTAGCAGATAATTATGGCGTAGGGACAGAGATTATTCACACCCTGCAAAACGCTGGACATGATGTAATTATCGTTACTCCTGGTGAAAAATATGAACAACCAGCATACCGCACCTTTACAGTTAATCCTCAAGAGAAACAGGACTTTGTTGATTTACTGGAAGACTTGCAACTGCGCGTATAGTCGATCCACGACGGCGTGCCGCGGCTAGCAAAGCGCTGGACGGGCCAGTTGCGCTCATCGGCGATGCCCTTCAGCTTCATGTTCGGATTAAGCGGCCGCGGCTTGCCGACGCGTTC
>NZ_JAIVFR010000509.1 GCF_020829685.1 Nostoc sp. CHAB 5715
TCGGTTCAATCGTGGGATACTGCCCTCAGTTAATCTGATGAGCAGCAGTGATAATTGCACTTGTTTGAGCTTGGCGAAATACCTGGGTCAACCGCACCACCGGAACTCGCCCAGAATTGATTAGGTCAGCCAGTATTTGACCTGGACCCACAGATGGTAGCTGGTCAATGTCACCCACCAACAATAGTAGAGCGCCAGCCAATACTGCTTTAACCAAGGAGTAAGCCAGAAACAAATCAAGCATACTGGCTTCGTCAGCGATAATTGCCGTGTGGGGTAAAGGATTTTCGCTATCGCGCTTGAAACCCCTTGAGCGGGGGTCAAATTCTAACAAGCGATGAATAGTTTTAGCTTCCAGCCCAGTCATTTCACCTAAGCGTTGAGCAGCCCGTCCAGTGGGTGCAGCCAAAGCAATAGATTTACCCATTGCTTTCCACAGGCTGACAATGGTGTGAGTTGTGAAGGTCTTTCCAACGCCAGGGCCACCAGTGAGGATCATGATTTTGGAATAGGCTGCTGTTTCTACAGCTTGGCGTTGCTGTTCTGAAAGCTGAATTTTACGGCTGGCTGTAAAACGGTCAATCCAATCACGTACACGCTCAATGTCAGTGCCAACAGGATTTTCCAAGCGTTGGCGTATCAGTTGAGCTAAATTCTGTTCCGTATGAAAGTAAGCCGGCTTGTAACAAAGTAGTGTTTTATCTTCATCCCGCTCTCTAATCAGATCGTCTGCTAGAGCCATATCTTTGATGATAAGAGCGATCGCTTCTTCTGTGGGCTGATGAGATTCGGTAGTCAGTAGTTTGATTACCGACTCAATCAGTTGGCTCTGTGGTAAGTAACAGTGACCATCTTCGGCAGCAACACTTAGACAGTGGATAATCCCTGCACGGTAACGAAATTCTGAGTCCGGTGCAATTCCTATATTTCTCGCAATCTTGTCAGCAGTCAGAAAACCAATACCGTAGATGTCGGCTGCTAGCTGGTAGGGGTTTTTGGTAACAGTAGCGATCGCTTCATCCTTATATTGCTTGTAAATCTTCACAGCATAAGTGGTAGAAACGCCATGCCCCTGGAGAAACACCATCACTTCTTTGATCGCTTTTTGGGTTGACCAAGCGTTTTTAATTAAAGTAATCCGCTTTTTAGCGATGCCCTGAACTTCAATTAATCGCTCGATCTGGTTTTCGATAATATCGAGGGTTTCAAGTCCAAAGTGAGCTACGATGCGTTTGGCTGTTACCGGCCCAACACCTTTTATGAGTCCACTGCCCAAATATTTCTCAATTCCGGTGATAGTGGCTGGTTTGGTTTCTTTATAATTGACTACTTGGAACTGCGGGCCAAATTGTGGATGGTCACGCCAGAAACCAGTTAGTTGTAAAGTCTGCCCTGGCTGAATATTGGCAAAGCTGCCGACAATTGTTGTGAGTTCGGTGCTACGGGGACGGGTCAGCCTTGCCACAGTGTAGCCTGACTCAGCAGAGTAAAAAGTTAGGCGTTCTACGACTCCAATGATTGTTTCGTGTTGAGGAAAGGCGCTTACTTGTTGAGGGGAAAGATTAGGGGGAGTGGACATTGCTTATCATCAGATGCCGCACATCATTATAATACTCGAATTCAGTTGATTATAGTACATAAATACTAAATTAGATGCCCACTATTAGTATCATTGAAAACTCACTCTAGTTTAAGCTTGAAAGCCGGCGCAGTAGGGCTGACACCAGATTAACCCTCGCTTGTGGAGACTGAAAGAGTTAGCAATAGTAATAGAATAAGCAAAATTCTAGTTGAAATGTTAAAGTTCGGTCTACTGAATGTAAGTTTCTTTTGCCAGTATGTGACTGATACCGATATTGTTAAGTTGATGTCTTTATTATTTCTGTTCAGTTAATGAGCAAAGTCATTGCAGTTTTTAATCAGTCGGGTGGTGTCAGCAAAACTACTCTGACAATGAATTTAGGCTACCATTTGGCTCAAAGTCAGCAAAACGTTTTATTAGTGGATATGGACCCCCAAGCTTCACTAACTACTTTTATGGGATTAGAGCCATCTGAACTAGGTAAGACAGTTTATGAAGCTATTCTGGGAGAAGAACCATTACCAATTCATCAGAATATACATGGTATGGATATGGCCCCTGCAAACATCAACTTAAGTGGCGCAGAATTAGAACTTGTTGTCGCAGATATGCGAGATATTCGGCTAAAGGAGGCTCTTGAACCAGTTCTAGGACAATACCACTTCATTTTAGTTGATTGTCCGCCAAGTCTCGGTATTCTTAGCTATATTAGCTTGGTGGCAGCCACACACGTCCTCATTCCTATTCAAACTGAATATAAAGCTTTAAAAGGAACAGAACTATTGTTAACAACGATTGCGCGTGTCCGTTCTCGGGCAAATCGAAAATTACAGATTGCTGGAGTAGTTCCAACCATGTACGATAACCGAACTGGACAAGGCTCCCAAAGCTTACAGTCAATTACTAATTCTCTATCTAAAATTGGTACCATTTATCCAGCTATTCCTCGATCAGTAGCTTTTGCTGATGCAGCCCAAGAGCATATACCTTTAGCACTTTACAATTCTAAGCATCCATCTGTCACTATTCTTAAACAGATTGCTCAAAGTTTGGAGACGTTACCATGAGTCTGAAGAAGCGTGTTACTCAACCTTACGAAATTAAAGGAGTTGATGCTTTATTTGGAGTTGAAGAAGCAGTAGACAATAGTAGTGCTGCTTTCCTTATCCCAATAGAACAAATTGTTTTACCACATCAACAACCTCGCCGCTACTTTGCTCCTCAAGCCATGCATGAGTTAGTAGAGTCAATTAAACAGCATGGAATTCTTCAACCCCTTCTCGCCCGTCCTCAAAAGGATGGGAAATATGAACTTGTTGCAGGAGAACGTCGTTTCCAAGCGGCTAAAACTGCTCAATTAGAGTTTGTACCTGTTGTTATCAGAGAAATGACAGATGTTGAAGCACTTGAATTAGCACTCTCGGAAAATCTACAAAGAGAGGACTTAAACCCAATTGAGGAAACAGAGAGTATTGTTGCTCTCTTAGGATTAAAACTTAATCAAACTACAGAATCAGTAGTTGCTTTACTTCAATCAGCAGCTCATCCAGAACGAGAGGCTGTGGATAACGTTATCCACAGCCAAGAATGGCAGTCTCTACTTGAGGTATTTAACACAATCGGAAAGTTTTCCCCCGAAAGTTTTAGAACCAATCGTCTCCCATTACTCAAACTTCCTATAGATGTTATGGAAGCTCTCCGGTCAGGAGTAATCGAGTATACTAAAGCTAAAGTGATTGCGCGGGTCAAGGATGAAGCCCTACGTAAATCATTACTATCTGATGCGATTCAAAGTAATTTATCTTTAAGTCAAATCAAAGACCGTCTTGCTAAAATTCAAGCAAACACGTCTGCAAATACAGAGAAAAAATCATCTTCTTTAAAAAAGAAGATGGATGAAGCCTACAGTAAAGTAAAAAAATCAAAGGTTTGGGATAATCCCAATCAGCACAAGCGATTACAAAAAATATTAGTAGAACTTGAAGCTTTATTAGTTGAAAGCAGCGATGATAACTGAAACTGAAACCCAGACCAATGAATCGTGAGTGAAAAACGGGGCTTGTAACGAAGAGGGTTGTTGGGGCTTTCTCTCTCACTACATCTGACACCCTATACCCCGCCCCAACGGGGCTTGGTCAGCATAAGTTAGAGATCAAGACTGAATTGCTTTTCAACTACCAGTGTTGAACTTACAAGTCTTCCCGACAATCTCAACTTTTGCAATCCCCTTGAAAAGCAACTAATTTCTCGTAGGTAAATTCCAAGTGGATCGAGGCTAGAGCTAAATTTTGCGGGAAAGTAAATTGGTAATAAAAAGAATAAATCAAACAGTCAACTATCTAATTTAATTTCTGCTGCGTTGAGAAAAAAGATTTCAAAATTTCCTACTGGGGGCTATATGGGGGCTATATATACCCCAACAATAGTTCAGGACTTTGGGGACATTTTGACCCCTATATAGGGTATATATAGGTGCTAAGTAGGGTATATTTAACTGATTGATATTTTGTACCCCACCTAGCCCCCAAGGGGTTATGATAAACTCTTAAGTCTGGAGAAAAAAGGGGTAGTTATTTTATTTCTCTCTCCCCTGCTGCCTCAAATTATCTGAACGGATAATTTTCACAAATTAAAGTGTATTACTTGAAGCCTATGTCAAACATTCACACCTTGCAAAAAATTTTTCCTGCTGGCTTTGACAACGGTTACGGAAGCCTAAAACTTTTAGTCGATGGCTTTGAAGTAGTTCGTGTGCCCAGCTATATTTCCACAGCAGAGATGGAAGATGTACCAGGGCGTGTAGTTTTTAACGGTAGTGCTTACACTGTCGGGGAATCAGCTTTCCGTACAGGTTATCATTTTGACCGGAACACCGACAACAATGAAAACAAAGTCAATAATGCGTTGTTGACTTTGTTCGGTGCGTTGGCACATCTGCCACACCGTAAGGCTTGGCACTTAAAATTAGTCGTCAGCTTACATGACGTTGGTCTGGCTAACGAATTGCAAAAAGTACTCAGTGGAGAATATCAGCCGATACTAGCTGGCAAACAATCAGACGTGAAAGTAGAAGTGCTGAAAGTTGTCCTAGAGGGGATGGGTGCATTGTTTGGGCATCAACTGCCGAAAAAATTAACCATTTTAGACTTTGGCAATGGAACAACCCTGTATTCTCGTTACAACCGGGGTCAACGAGAAGTTCACACTGCTTACCCTATAGGTGTAGAAGTTCTTATTGATGATATTTGCCAAAAGATGAAACATTTAAATGGGGGGAAAATCGGAGATCCATCCAAAATCCGATTTTGTTTGGAAATGGGGCATACCAGGTATAGCCGTGACATTGATATCAAAGATATATACAGTGCTTCTTTAAAAGATTGGTATGAAAAATACTTGAAGAAAGTGGTGAATCTCACATTGGATGCCAAGCACCAGGGGGATGAAATCTGGGCGATTGGTGGAGGCTGCCTCTTACCAGGATTTAAAAAATTGTTAGAGAAAAACGGCTTCAAAATCCTGGACAATCCCGTAGAAGCCAATGTCTCTGGGCTTCTAGAAATGGCAAAAACTATTCTTGGCAAGAACCCAATTACTACATCTGGTACATCTGGAAAGTGAAGTTATAACAATGGCAGATAAAAAAGACTTAGCACCGGAAAAAGTTCGCCTCAAAGATAATTACCGAGAGCGCATATTTGCAGAATCGCAAAAACTAGATAAAAGTTACCTGGACACCCTTTACTTTATAGTTGATTGCTATTTTGTTTTCATCAAGGCTGGATTACCTGCACAAC
>NZ_JAIVFR010000050.1 GCF_020829685.1 Nostoc sp. CHAB 5715
TGAACTCCTTTGGTATCGATCGCGTTGCGGGTCGAGTCATATTTCAAAATAGCTGAAGTGCTTATTATATATACATTCTAGCAGTTTTTGCCCCCCGGGTTCTCTGAGTTTGTGAGAAATGCGGGTAAATGTCCCAACAAGTTAAAGTTTACACGGTATGTGACTTGAACCGTATTTTGTCCAAACGGTCACGACATACTTCAAAATCACTTAGGACAACATATAGTTCAAAATTATAAGTTGAGTTAAAAAACTTCAATTATCAAGTACGGCAAGCAACAAGGCTTTTATAGTTCATTTGTACGCAGGCGGCGAACAGAGCTTTTAAAACTGAGTAGAGATGCGATCGCGCTTATCGCTCAATTTTTGGCTAAACATGTTTTTGAACCATATTGTGGACGTTTTGAATCATATTTTGACCGAAAGTTTAAATTTGTCGATGAAATTAGTGTGTCTTGCTCTGCATTTTTTACCAAATCCGAAAATAAAACTTTTGGTTGCATTATGGTTCATATTTAAAACACGTGGACATAATTTGATTCATAAAGTTAGGTTGAAGATTTGCTCAAAAGCTTGAAATTACGTTAACTTTTGGTCACGCTATGGTTCAAAATTTGGTCATGCGGGGGGTAAAATCACACGGTACTCTGTGTCAACAGCAGTATCCTAATGGTTTTTTACACGCCAGGGCATTGCTGGGAATTCCGTATCATTAGCCGCACGGGTGGGATATTCGGGGAACAAAAGATTTATTACACGGCGGAGGCAGCGTTGCGGATGGGGTTGGAGTGGTTACGGGATGAACGGTAATGAGTGCGTATATGCGATCCAAGGTCAGCATTAGTAGCAAGAGACAATCACTTTTGGTGAAGTGAATTGCTCAAAATTTACCCCCATGCGATCATCTTCGGCGGTCGAAGCAAGGCCATCGCGCTTCAAGAATGATTTCGAGTCAACTGTAGCAAGATAGCCTCAAGGCTTTGCAGTGCTGCGTTTGTGGTGCGTTGATTTTCGTCAAAATTACGTTGATGTTCTTCAAAGTTACGTTGATGTATTTCGTGGCTATCGCGTAACTCAAGTAGTACATCATCTAAAATTGCACTTCTGGCTAATACACGATTTACATTTTCGGTAAGTGAGTCTAATTGCTGTTGAGTATTGGATTGTCTCTCAGCAAGCCCCAATACTATTTGTTCAAGTCGGTCTAATCTGCTAGGGAAATACTCAGGCGTGTCGGTCATATTACTTTCGTTAGTCCTCTACTAGGGATTATATAAAGTTGTGACATAGAATTGCACGTTATTTTAGCAACAGTCTCCAGTCTGAACAGCCTTTTACTATTAGACTACTAGTTTTGCTCCCTGCAAAAAGCATAAGATGACATCTATAAGTTGTGCTTCTCTCAATTGCGATCATTGCTATTAGGAGCAGAGAGTTGAATCATTTCAGTAAAACGTGAATACTTAACTGCATCGGTAGGGGGATAATCTGCCGACACTGCAAGTAACCCAATTTTTATATCCTCGAAATAAATCACACCTCCAATACGCCCTTCAATTTGAAAAGCTCCATGAAATAAATGATACGGAGCGATGTAGATCAGCAAAAAGTCACTAATCTTTATTGCCCTGTCAAACATCTGCTGACAAGTTTTTTGGAGGACAGCATCTAGATATTCATTATAGGCCGGCTCACCCAGGTCAGTAAATTCCGGCTGATCCGCAAAATGATCCATATAAAATAGCCAGATATCGGACAAGTCTGCGTCATTCGTCAGTTTTTGCTTAAGTTCATGTAATCGGTCGATATTCATATTGTGGATATTGAGAAGATGGGGCAAACAGACAGTTAAAAAGTTAAAAAGTTATCAATTATTTTTGCATTAATGGGGGATAAAGAATTGTCACCAAAGGGTTCTAATAAATGGTGGGGGACTAACATCACCAGACTAGTGCTAGTGTACTATAAGATTTGTAGTTTAGGATTTAATTTGCTCGTGGCATAGTGTTTACCGAGAGATTTCCGCAGCAATCCACGCCCAATTTAAACGCTACACTGATTTAGTCGAAGGGGTTGCGCTAGATGAAGCATACCTGGATGTTACTGAGAATAGGCAAAACATCACCTATGCTTCTACGATTGCAAGATACATCAGAAGTGCAATTTTCCAGTCAACTCAGTTGACGGCAACCGCAGGCGTGTCGATTAACAAGTTCCTAGCAAAAATGGCATCCGGTCAAAATAAGCCGAATGGACTGACGGTTATTTTACCAGAGCAAGCGATGTCTACGACAAGCCGCAAGCGTCTACGCTTTTGTAGAACAGCTGCCGATTGAAAAGTTTCACGGTATTGGAGAAGTTACAGCAGCGAAAATGCACTCACTCGGCATTCATAGTGGTGCAGATTTGAAAGAGCGTTCGTCTCTGACGTTGCCGCAGGCATCGCTCTTGGAGCTAACATACCACTTTGGTAAAGCTGGTCATTATTACTACAAAATTGCCAGAGCAGAAGATGACCGTCCAGTTGAGGCGAATCGGGTTCGTAAGTCCATCGGTGCAGAAACCTCATTTGCTAAAGACTTAACTGACCATAATGAGATGTTACAAGAACTCGAACAGATTGCCCAAATTGTCGAGCAACGCTTAGAGCAGCACGAAACGCAAGGCCGCACATTAACTCTGAAAGTCAAGTTTTCTGACTATCATCAGATAACCCGCAGTAAGACAATGCTTGCTCCCATCAGTGAACTCTCTACGATTTTTGAGATAGCCAAAGCACTGTTTGAGTCGATTGACCTGGAGAACCGCAGTATTAGGTTACTGGGCATTTCCTTGTCCAACCTGGATAATGCCAAACAAACCCAAGTGATTCAATTGCCATTATTTCAGAATGGGAACATCATATTTTAGCGTAGGTGTAGTCTGTTCAGACGCTGACAACTCGGTAATTGCCAGAGAGCGAATCAACTCCCGAATCACATCAGTTGCAGGTCTACCTGTACTTGCACAATATTTTTCAAGTTTTTCGCTTTCAACTGATGCAAGATTTATTGTGATTCGTTTGACAGCCCATTTTTTGTTCATGACTTGCTCTAATAATTAAATTTCATGAATTATCTAGACTTTAAATGCCAAGTGCAATACTTAACAAATATATAGATGTTAACCACAGCATACTTGCCGTAAAACTATTTTTAGCACATCCCTCCCCAGAGTATTTACTTGTAGCCCAAAACTTCACTGATAAATCATTTATATGAACTTTAGAACATTTGAAAGGAACTTGTATTTTTGGTAAATATTGTTAAGCAAAGCGCAATCGAAGTGAGCCTTGCAAGAGGCGTATAATCAGCAAGTATTGCCAATTGAATTTAGTAAACCTTATCTTCATACAATTGCATCTAATATTCATTTGCTCTTTACCCAAAGGTGAAATTGACTAACTACTCTGGATATAGACTTTCATTCAAGCACTATATTTAACTCTGTAACTTAACGAAAGCTTAAGCAAGCTAGAAAATTTTCTAGGAGCATTAAGGTTTAATAATTTTGGTTCTTCAGTAGCTGTTATGCCAAATTATTAGTTAGATATAGGACTAATATTTGATTTCTGAAAAAGCTCGGTACAACTCGAAAAGCCTAATTCCTTATTCCCTACTCCCTACTCCCCACTCCCCGCCTACGTAAATAATTTCAAAAATCAAATACGATTCCTATATCAAAACTAGACTCGACAATAAAGCTCAAAAGCCCGAATCAGTGCTAAACCTCATAAATAACTAGTAAATAATGCTGATTTTTCTTGCCTAGTAAAGGTTGTATGGCTTTTTTGAAGGTAATTTAGCATGATATATTAATTTTTATTCAGTCAGAGCTTAATTTACTCACAGAAATCATCAACCCTCAACTCGCGCCATACATCAGACGGTTGCCACCCGGAGTTACCCACAGAGCATAGGGGGCGATAGTGTTCTGAAATGTAGTCCGATTTTGATACTTCAATGTACACAGGTGGATTTGGTTCAATCACTGTTTCAGCCATATTTTGGCTCTCAGGCATCTCAATGGGTTCAGTGGGTGGTGGGGTTACTTCTGTTTTCTTGCGAATTGGGTTAGAGGTTTTTTTGATGAGTCGTTTCATATCTATAGGAATCATTTGGCTCTCCACAAAGAACGGATATCCCAGAATATAGGAAGTTATCAGCGAATCAGAGGCATTTTGCCAGAAAGTTGTATGGGTGCGGATTGCTTTTTAGAGACAAGAGCAGAGTACGATGCCGAATAGCCCGCCGTAGACATCGCGTTTAGCTATAGTTATGACGGTTGATTCGCATATCGAAAAATATTTGCCGACCATTGGTCGGCAAATAGGTGATAGAGTCAATACTGAATATCTCTCAATAAGTTCGGATAAGCATTTTCCCCTTTCCTTGTGGTCTAGTGAATGGGGTTGAGAGTGAAGAATAAAGGGTATGACAATCAGACTGCGATCTCACTTGCATCACGTTGCTCCCTCCAAGACTGACTCAAATCAAACTCAATTGCCGCACTTTCTCCACTGCTAAGTACTCCGGCTTCAGCCTAAAAAAGCAATTACACCACCTGCCGCTCATTACCCGTTCAATACCATGCGGTTGCTTATTGTCGAAACTGATGCAATCGCCTGACTCTAACCAGTATGATCTAGACAGTTATTTGGTGATTATCCAAGTGAGCAACTACAACCCCCAATAAAATCCTTACACAATAAGACTTTTGAGCTTAACCCGGTAAAGTTCCAATGATTCTCATACCCCTAACCTGACTGCCAGATACTCGTTGTAGCGCCTCATGACTTCCATGCGAAGCGCACCTCCTATAGCCAGTTCCAATCCTGCTTCTGGTTCTACTTCAACGATCGGGACGATCGCATTGTTCAGCCAGCCTAAACCATGTTTCTCATCTACTTCTATATGGTCGTAAAAATATTCGCATTTTACCCGTGCATCCGAATATAGGCGTTCTAAACCAGCAACAACTGAACGATTGCGATTTGGGTCGAAAATTTCGGGCATTCCTAAACTTCCAATTCCCTTAAAATAGTGTCTCCGGTTCAAACCGAAGCAAAAGTACAGGTTATGACCTGCGTAGGGTCGCCAGTCTTCCCAAATGGGGAGTGTTGGTTGCTCTAGACCAAGAGAAGCAAGCATCTGCGTGAACTGCCTACCGTGTGACTTCTCTGCTACTCCATGACCACATTCATCCCACATATTATGAACGATTTCAGCTTTCACTGTCTCTGAAAAGTGGAGTTGTGCTAAAGCTAAGGCATCGCAAAAACGATAGTTTAAAGTCGCATCTGAGAGTATAAATATATTGAATTGCTCAATAGATGCTTGGTTTTTTAAAAAGTTTAACAAGCATTTATCGAGATCCGATTCTGTGTGTGCCTGTTGAACAAACCAATCACGAAGTAATTTTGGGTGTTTTGCTTCAGACGGAGATGGTAATTGTTTTTGAATGCGTGGCAGTTCATAATTAAGCCATGCATTTTCAATTTGATTACGAATTGTTAATAGCCAAGGGCTATGTTCGTGTATACAAATTGGTGATAGGGGGTGGCTAAGACTTACTTCATAGATATTATAAAGACTTTTATGAACTTCCAAAAGTGCTACAGATTCTTCATCAGTAAATGCTGAATGCAAAATTATTGGCAAATCTCGATATAAGGTGTTAAGGATTGTCTCAGCTTCTGGAAGGATCTGGTGAGTATTAGAAAGAAGATAGACAATTCTTTCTAATAATGTACGTGCCTTTTCTGGAGATTGAGGAGTTATAAAAGAAGGTTTTAAGTTAATTGCTCGATCAGTTGATGAATTTAATAGCATCTAAGTTAGAGAAATTTCTTGAGGTTAATATAAATTAAGGAAGAGTTTTTGGAAATCAAAGAAAATTGTAAAACATAATTCGGCTATCAAAAAATAGACAAATTTCATAGAACTTTTGGCAAGAATAATGTTTCCAAAATTTCTTCACGCACTTGAAAAGTAACAAGGCAATCTGTTTGAAGTAAACAGTCTATTAGCAGCTTATTTGCATAATAATAATGTTTAAGGCTTTGTTGATCTTCTTCGTTAAAATCTTTAAAACTAACTCCTAACAATTGATCACCTAATAGTTTTTTACTTGCGACTTCTCTGACTTTATCTGCACCGTGCTTTAATCTCTCTTCATTTTCTTGCATAGTATTATTTACTTCAAAAAAATCACTCATTATCCTCTCTAGTTCTTCTCGATTATCTTGCCGTATTTTTTGAGATTTTATACCATAATTAACAGCAATTTTCATAATTTCATCAGCAGAAGCTGCATTAATTACTTTTATACTTGCTTCATCAGTCATGTCGTCATATTTTTTAGCATGAATAATACCTTCTTCCAAGCTATTAATATCTTTAAGTATACGAGTAAAACAATTACCGCAAGTTAAGTACTTTGTTCGTGGTTCCAACAAAAAGCAAAGCTGTCTATCTGGGTCGATGTCATAATCAATGTCAAAATAAAATGCACGAATAGCAGCAGAAAATTTCTTTACTTCTAGATTATCTTTTATCTCAAATAGGTGGAGTAGCGATTGAGACTTTTTATTTACAAGCTTCAGATATTTCTGTAGATTATCTTTACCCTCTAAGATTTGATCAGCTTTCTCCTTCATCAATCTAAAAAGATTGCTAGCATCTGATAATATCTCTGCTACTAGGAGAAAAACCTCCCTCCATTTGCGGTTTATTAGATGTTTAACTAGCTTATGTAATTCTTCTTGATCTTTTTGTAATTTTTGATTACTTATTGATTTGTTATCAGCTTCCGAATTTGGAAATTTATCATTATTTTTAAATTCTTCATCGTGATGTAATTCTTCGTCTAATGTTTGTGGGATTAAGCTAACAATTCTTTTAGCAACAAAATACTCATGAAAAGTAAGGTGAGAAAATGAATAAATTCCTTTAGCTCGCTCAATTATAATCCCATGTTGAGCTTCCATAGCTTTCAAAAGCTCTTCAATATCCCCCTGCGAAATGTTTGACTCACTATCAAGATTTGATATTTTCTCGATATATTTTTTCAGAATGAGCTTGACTTCTAATGGGGTAAAAAAATACTTCTCCTTTTCAAAAGTACTGTAAGCAATTTGACGGAGTAAATCTTTTTTGCGTGGAAGTGATAATTTTTGATAAATTTGGTCTCGATGAATTCCACGTTTGGCATCCCATTTTTTTAATAAAACATCTAATCCTTCATGGTAACTTTCCGAACGATTATTTGTTAAACTAGCAGATTCTTCAAATACTAAGCATAGAAGAGTTAGTAACAAAGGAGTGACGGCTAATTGATAGACACGATTATTCTTATTTAGGTACTTAATAAACTTCTCTGACTTTCCTGATTTGTTTTTGAACCAATTGTTAGCAAACTCATTTATTTGTTTATCATCAAAATCAGCTATCTCTACTTCTGTGAATTTATCAAAGGTATACTCCCATGCCGCAATTCGACAAGCGATAACAAAATGATTGTCAAAATATATCCGAGAAAAACTTCTAACTTCTTTTAAAGTATGCTCTTGATATTCGGCACTAACTTCATCTAATCCATCCAGTAAAATTAGAGCAGAACCCTGCTTAAATAATTCGCTAAGTTCTTCTTCTGTTACATCACACCCAGAGTACTGCTGCCTAATATATTCAAATAAACTAGGTTGAGTTGGATCTTCAGCAAAATATTTTAGAGGGATAAAAATAGGTACAAGGTGAGGTTGAAAAATACCTTGATTGCACTGAACTGCTAGATATCTTAAGAAGGTAGTTTTACCAGATCCTGGCTTTCCTAGTACAATTAATTTCTTATATTTTTCAACTGCTTTTACGCCAAGAAGTCGCTTTTCTACAACTTTACCTAACCCAAATCTGTCAAAATTCTCATATCCACATTCTTTAAGTAATTCATCAATTGTTGTACGTCGGAGTGCTGTTAGCTTCTCCAAAATATTCACATCGGTATAGATTTGACTCAACTCAATCGGTTGTGTCATATCTAATATACGCATCGTTCCGCACAACTCTTGGGTTAGTTCTTTTACCTGAGTCCGCACCTTTCCAACTAAATCTTGAGCTGAAGGTGCTAAATATCCATACACAATCTCTTGGTAATCAATTTCTAACGCTTCACAAATGGTAGTAAAGTACTTTTCCCAAACGTTCTCGCCGTTAAAAAACTTACTGATAACAGAACGATTGCAACCCAGTTGAGCAGCTAGAGACTCTTGTGTGAATTCTCGCTTGATAAAAGCCTCATGTGCTTGCTGGAGTCCTTTTGGAGATGCTTTCAAAGAGGGTTTTGCCATTGCTGTTACAGTTAGGTACATACATTCTAGCAATTATAGCCTTAATAAAACAACATGGCAATTTTATATAAAGGCTTTAAACCAAAATAAATAGACAATAAGTAAAAATAAGTAAACATCCTTGCAAAATAAATTTTAGTAAGTTATTGTACGTATAAGCCAAAAAGGGCGAGTCATAGTCGCTCTGGCAGGAGTATACCTATGACTCACAATGACTTTATGCAACCGCAACCTTCACTAAGAGAGTGTCTAGACAGTCTGCCCAGGTTTATTGGGACAGAAAGCCCGTATTATGCTTCTCTCAAAAGAGTTGGGAAAGATAACCAAAGGATTACTTTTCCGAATAGACACTCAATCACCTGTCCTTATGAGGAGCTAATTGATGTAGCTAAGGAGTACGGTCTTACCCCATCACCCTTGGGGATGACCACTTTGTTGTCGCAGCAACCTCCTAATAGCGCGATTGATTTTTTTCGTTCCAGGGTTATTGTTGTGGCAATAATCAGTGGTTTTGGGATTGTTAGAGTGGAATTCCCCGACTCTAGGTCATTTATTGGCAAAGTCGAAATATTTTATAGAGGGCAGCAAATAAAGACTCGCTAATAGTTTTTGAGTGGTGAAGGAAAAATAAATTCTGTCCTCCTAGTTTTTACACACTTCATTTAGAGCAGCTGGTACAGCTGACACTTACTAACAATTAAATATCTACTCGTTAATATCCAACTAGCCTTGAGGATTAGATACTAATCACATGCTGTTTCAAGTGTAAACCCACATGAACAGCTTTTTTGTTGGAAGTTACATACAACATACAGGGCTGTTGTATTTGTCAATAGCTTGTTGTAACCGAAGGTGTATTTATCCCAAATTTCACTCTTCAAAAAGGGCAAAACCATGAAACATCATCTAACTGACGACGGTAATTTCTTATTCAACTCGGCTTGTAAGGTACTGAAATTTTTTCTGCTGAGTCTGTTTGGTTTCGTGATCGCGTATGTCATCTCTCAAGTTTTTGGAGTTGACACAATTGTTCAAATGCTATTATCTCCAAGCCTATGGGAGTGGCTTGGACGCATCGCAGTGTTTATCTTCTGCTTATTTGCAGTTGCCATCATTTATGAGTCTTCTCATTAATTGTCTATCGACATGATCGAGTCAGGTAGGAGTCAGTGGATAGTTCAAGAGAGAGGAAAACTGCCCGACGCTCTCTAAGAGACGATCTTGCTAGCTAGATCCCTGTAGGAGTATGCGGACTCGCTCTTTGTGGCGCTATCTGTTTCAGTAAAGCGACAGACGACGGGTCTTGGGTTTAACACCCCGATTGTTGCCTCAACTTCCCCTTTCTTACGGCAGTCAAGCATGGCTCCTTTCTCAGTAGGGATCGAATCCCTACTGAGCAAAGCTCCTCCAGCATACCTGCCTCCTTCAATTTGTAATCCATGCGGTATCGGATTAGATTATCGTCATGAATAAAGTTTTTTTGAATATTTATTTGGTAGCTATTACATTGCTACCGCTTGGTTTAGCAGTTATGGACTCTAGTTATATCCCTTTAGCTACTGGCATTATTCCTACATCCATAACTTGTTTGTTGCAGCTAAATTCCAGTAAGACTACAAAACCCCAAATTGAAGAGAGTGAAGATTCAGACTGACTTAGTATAATCTAACTCTAATTTTGATAGATTATACACTTGTGCTGATAGGGAAATTAATGTTTGACGACTTTGAACAATAAGGGGTGCTGGTTGCATCAGTACTCAAGTATCCAAGTGTTTATGGGTATATTGTCACACTCACTGCCTCTCTAAATCGTAGCTGATCGCTCGTGCGATGGGCGATCGCATCTGAAGAAGGCGAAAGATAGCAACTATCCTTCTAAGTTGTGGACAAGGTTAATCATGCTTATGCCTCCTGACTGGACAATAGACTCCACAAGTAATCAATCCGTTTCCAAGCGATCGCAGCTTGCCGTGGAGAGCAACTCAATCCATAAGCACGACGGGCATCGTAATTACCCTTGATTCCCTTGGCTACTCCAACGGGAACCCCAGAAGCCACCTCACGAATACCGGGTTGATAGCTTCGGTCTTCATGAGAGAGCCGTACTTGCGTAATCTGATTTCCAATTTGGTCTGCCCAGGGGGTTGGCTGTTGACGGTAGAATAAGCCATCGGCGTAGGCAATGATAAAGACTCTTTCTCTTTCATGTGGCAAGCCGAGGCAGTACGCGGGTATAGTTTCCCATTCACATACGTACCGGATTTGGGAAAGGTCTTCGAGGACTGTTGCCATTCCTCTAGAGAGCAGCCCTGTTGGGTTTTCGATGAGAGCGATTGCTGGTCTACACTGGTTGATGATCCTAAACTGTTCTCCCCAGAGTGCGGATCTGAAGTCGGCAAGTCCAAGTCTATTTCCTGAGTTACTTGTACCCTGGCAAGGGAATCCGCCGCAGATGATGTCGAACTGTCGTCGGTGGCAGTGGTAATTGGTGATGTCTGGATGGATGGGGATTTCTGGTTGTTCATGGCGCAATTGTGATTGAGAATAAGGTGAGATTTCGACAAATTGCTGGACTCGGAATTTGTGGGATAGACCTGCGGCTGATATTCCGTGGTGGCAGAGTCCGCCGATGCCGGAGAAAAGCGAGAGGACTGATTTCACTCTTGCGATCGCACTCCTGACCAATTCATCAGGTACTTCAAAAATTCCCAACCCTTCGGCTACGCTCAGGGCAAGCCGCCCAATGTAAGGAATCGGTGTAATCTCGCGTGGATTCTCCAGCTTCCAATGGTATTGCTCAGGCATTCCCCAACCAGACGCAACTTGTGAAAACTTGCAATCTACTATTGTGACAATACCGATGACTTGACCGCGACGTAGAGAGATTAATTCTGGGATTACTACCCCCATGCTTTGGCAAAATTCTCTCGCTAGCTGGTACTCTTTCTTGGTACAGGTTTTTGCAGCGTGAATCAGAATGTCGCCGCGATAATTGATAGGCCAGCCACGGTTTTCAACATTTTTGAGAGCATAGATAATTGCCCATGCCCAAGGTTGCCTGACTGAAAGTGCTTTCATCTGTTTTAAAACTCCAGCAATTGAACGTAAGCATCCAACGCTGCAAGTGCCGGGTGCGGATGTGGCTGTGAACGCAGTCTGTTGCAGATTGTGGCGATAGTTCCAAGTTCTGTAAAGCTGAAGCTGATACTGGACTGTCGAGCCGCGCAGTGTTGAATAATCGTCAGTAACACAAAATTCAACAATTGAATTGTAAGATCACGTCGATTGGCTAAATGTGTTTCTAAGTTGTCAGTAATAATTAGGCGACTAGCACTAAGAGAATTGCACTTTTCAACATCTGGTAAAATTCGGAGCTTGAACTTGTAATCGCGCTCAGTAGATAAACATTCATCAGGGTCAAGAGTTGCCCATTTATGGAAGAGTTGTTGGTATCTTGTACTCATAAAGTCTGTAGTTTCTCGTTTCTGCGAGAATAGAAAGAGGAAGGAGGGATTATGACAAACGCTTTTCCACCGGAAGATATCAGTGCAAGGTTTGATAATATTGATACTCGTTTAGAAGAGATAGGTGACGAACTGGATTTGCTGAGGACAGTACAGAATGCTAACAGGCGGGAAACACGAGGAAATTCCCAAACCATTGCAAGGTTGGAGCGTACCATTAGGGAACTGGCTGACATTGCACGCCTCCATCAGGAAGGATTACGCGCTGCTCAAAGAGATGCTGAACGTGACCGTCAAACCATAAGGGAAACTGAAATTCAAGCTGACCGCGATCGAGAAGTATTGTTGGCTTCTCTACTCCAAGCAGAGCGCGATCGGCAAACCTTCCAAGAAGAAATCCGCAGAATTTGGGAGTATTTACGTGACCGAAATGGCGGCAGTAGTACGCCGAATTAATTAACTCCATCCCCTTTACCTGGCCAAGTTCAAAAATTTCGATGTAGATAAATCGCATAACATCGTCGCAGTGCCGAGCTTACCGTAAAGGCGGTTTTTCTCAACAATCAACTCAATAGTGCGGTCGCTTGGGTCTTTTGTGTAAACAGCATCCCGGTAAAGCATGATTAACTGGTCACAAACCTCAAAGATTTCGCCAGAGTTGCGTAATAGATGACGATTGGGGCGTTTATCAGCCGTTGTTTGATTCCCCCGATTGATTTGACAGCCCAAGAAAACAGGGATTTTGTGAGACTTGGCGATATCCCGAATCTGGCGGGTAATCTTGCCCACCTCATGAGCCATGTTCCCACCGGATTCCAAAGGAATCTGCTGCAAGTAATCAATAAACACAGCACCAATAGAACCACCAAATTCGGCAATAGCACGGCGCACCGCAGAAGCAATCATTGTGGTTGTAGGGGAGGAATGCTCGTAAACCTTCCAAGGCAGTTCCACCATCTGCCCTATACCTTGTGCTATTTGCTCCCAATAGCATTGAGTATTGGTTTGAATCATAGAAGCGTCTGTGCCTGTGATTCGGGCTAGCATTCGGGCATTGAGTTGATTCTTATCCATTTCTGGAGTTACATACAGAACTGGTTTTCCAAGTTTGGTCATGATTTCGTAAGCATAAGAAATCATGAAGTGAGTTTTCCCCATGTGGGATTCAGCAGCCACTACAACTAAGCTACTGGGATAAATGCCACCGGTGATATTTTCTAAGTCGTACCAGCCAACTTTGTCGCCTGCCATGTTTCCCATCTCCAGCTTTTGAAAAAGTTCAATGCCCATGTCTTGTGCTGAGAAAACCTTGCAACGTTCATCGCTTTGATTTTGGGTAACGGCGAAAACTTTCGCCTCAGCAAGGGATAGTACAAGTGGCAGTTCAGTTTGCGTCTCGTAACCGAGTTGGACAATTTCATTGCCCACTTTGATTAGCTGTCGCCGTCGGTATTTTTCCATCACCAGATCAGCCAAAGCATCGATATTGACGGCAGATACAGTGCGGTCTACCAGAGTCGCTAACTTATTCCTGCCACCAATGCGGTTTAGCAAATTGTGGTCAGCTAACCATGCGGTGACGCTTAGTAAATCTGTGGGTTGAAACAGAGCGTGAAGCGTTGTCGCAGCTTGATAAATATATGAGTGGGCGCTGATGTAAAAGGCTTCAATGCTTAGGCGATCGCTGACTCTGGTTATTGCTTCTGGGTCGAGCATAATCCCGCCCAAAATCGCTTCTTCAGCTTCGATATTTTGTGGAGGCAAGTTGTCAAGTGACCTGTCAGGATGGAAAGAAACTACGTTGTCTTGATTAGGGTGCATAATTAGGCTCTAGCGTGCTAATTTTAACTGCGCTTCAACTTCTCGCAAATTCATGGAAGATGGTCTGGTGTTGCTCAGAACTTTTGGGGAAGAAGCTGCGGCTTGAAGTTTTGCTTTTAACTCCAGCATTTGTGGGCTGTGTTGATACTCATTGGATGGAACCCGAATGGATTGCTCTTGCTGACGGCGCATTTGGTCTTGTGCCAAAGCATCTTCGAGCGTGATGCTATTAGTCTGCGAACCCAAAAATGCTGCGTGATGGTTGGGGAAAGGGGAATAGGTAAGGGGTAAGGGATTTGAAACCTTTTCCCCTTCCCCTTTACCCTTTGCCCCGCCAAGCTCAGTGGTGTTTTTTACTCTGTGAGCCAAAGCAGTATGCTGTTGAGGTGGGGACTGTTTTTCTGTTTGCAATACTGCTTGCTGATAGCGCTGCATCAGGTTCGTCCAACCACCCTTGGTTTTCTCCCAGGTGTTCATTACTGCGATCGCATGATCTATTTCCTGTCGTGCGGAGCGTTTCGATTTCGTTGCTAATTCTTGTGCTAGGAAGTCCACGACTATCGGGTTGAAGTTCTGGTACAAGTTATTTAGCTTTCGCTCTCCATTGCGCCAAGGTAAAACCCAGCAATTCCACTTGATTGTTTCTCTGACAAGCAATGGTAGAGAATCATCACTCATAGCAGTTGGGTCTGTTAGCCAGGCATCAATCAGTTCTTTCACGTTCCGGGCTGTCTTGTAAGGACAGGTTAGTTGCAGCTTCTTATTCGATTGTTCGGATT
>NZ_JAIVFR010000510.1 GCF_020829685.1 Nostoc sp. CHAB 5715
AACCATTCGGGAGATGATGTAATTTTAGACCTGACCGCAACTGCTAATCGTGCTGATGCTCTGAGTATGGTAGGCGTAGCACGGGAAGTAGCAGCTTTAACTGGTGGAAAGTTGAGCATTCTTGAACCTGGTGAAGTCTCTATTACTAAAAGTGCCGGAAATTTAGCTTTAAAAATTGCCGATACCCAAGCTTGTCCTGCATACATTGGTACGGTAATTGAACAGGTTAAAATTGCTCCATCTCCCGAATGGTTGCAACAGCGTTTGCGGGCTGCTGGGGTACGTCCCATAAGTAATGTAGTGGACATTACTAATTACGTTTTGTTGGAATGGGGACAACCACTGCACGCCTTTGATTGCGATCGCCTACAATCTGTTGCAAGTAGCGAAAATTTAACAATTGGTGTTCGCTTCGCCACTGCTGGAGAATCCCTCAAAACCCTGGATGGACAAACTCGCACCTTATCAACCCAAAATTTATTAATTACCGCTAACGACAAACCCGTAGCACTGGCGGGAGTTATGGGTGGAGAAGAAACAGAAGTCCATCAAGGGACTCAAAGCTTAGTTTTAGAAGCAGCTTTATTTGATTCCGTGGCAATTCGCCGTTCGTCTCGGAGTGTTGGGTTAAGAAGTGAGGCTTCTGGCAGATATGAACGAGGAGTTAACCGGGCTGAATTGGAAATAGCTAATCGCCGCGCCTTATCCTTAATTAGCGAATTAGCTAGTGGAATTATTGTCCAGCAGGAAATTGCCGACACCCGCCCCGATCCGTCTACTTGGAGTCGTTCTATCGCCCTGCGTTTAGACCGAGTTAATCAGATACTGGGGCCAATCGATTTGGGAGAGGATACAGGTGAACTGCAAAAACAAGACGTTGAGCGCATCCTGACTGCATTGGGATGTCAATTGACTCCTTCAGGAGAAGATACTAACCATCAACCCAGATGGTCAGTTTCTGTTCCACCCTATCGTTACCGCGACTTAGAGCGAGAAATTGACTTAATTGAAGAAATCGCCCGTCTTTATGGTTACAACAAATTCTGTGATACTTTACCAGAAAAAGCGGAAGGTGGCTATCTGCCTTTAGATGAGGAATTGATTCGCAAGTTACGAGCTTTCCTCCGGGCTGAAGGGTTGACAGAATTAATTCACTATTCTTTAGTTAAACCAGGAGAAGACAGACAGATAGTACTGTCAAACCCATTATTTGCCGAATATTCAGCGCTGCGAAACGATTTGATATCTGGGTTGATTGATGCCTTTCAATACAATTTAGAGCAGGGTAATGATGCCTTGAACGGCTTTGAAATCGGGCAAATTTTCTGGCGAGAAGAAGACGGTTTGCAAGAAACAGAAGCCCTTGCTGGGATTGTCGGAGGGGATATTTCCGTTGGGAAATGGTCAAAAAGTGGACGCGAAGAACCCATCACCTGGTTTGAAGCTAAAGGCATTTTAGAAAGTGTATTTCGGCAACTTGCCTTGCAGGTAGAATTTCAACCCGATCGCCGAGATAATCGCTTACATCCAGGACGTACCGCTTCTCTGTGGATTCGGGGTAACAGACTAGGTATTTTTGGACAACTCCATCCCCAATTGCGACGAGAAAAAGGCTTACCAGATTCCGTTTATGTTTTCCAGTTGGATCTAGATGTGCTTTTAGATTCTCTGGGAGAAGATGAAGTTCTTGTGCAAACATTCCAGCCTTATTCTACATATCCGGCTAGCGATCGCGACATCGCCTTTTTCGCACCCGTGAAAATCTCAGTTGCCGAAATTCAAAAAGTAATTACCAAAGCGGGTAAAGATTTGCTCGAATCAGTGGAATTATTTGATGAATATCGGGGTGAAAATGTCCCCGAAGGGCAACGAAGTTTAGCATTCCGCTTAGTTTATCGGGCTAGCGATCGCACTCTTACTGAGGCAGAAGTTGAACCAGTACACAATAAAGTCCGCGAAGACTTGGTGGAAAAATTCGGCGTTAACCTGAGAAGTTAGAAGTTACGAGTTTTTTAGCTGGTTTTTCGCGTCAGTTTTACCCCACCCTAACCCTCCCCTTGGAAAGGCTACGGTGTACACACAAGTCGGAAAAACTTCATCCACCAAAGAATTGCGGTGCGTTACGCTGGCGTGACAAAGCTAAATTGTTGCAATCATGGCGATGCCTGCGGCGGGCATCGCCAACGCATTTGTTATTTCGGCGAACTCATTTGTTATTTTTGCGATGCCTGCGGCGGGCTACGCCAACGCATTTGTTATTTTGGCGAACTCATTTGTTATTTCGGCGTGTCCATATCTATAATATAGCAATCCTAAATGAGTCGTGAAAAATATAGATAAGGAAACGAACCGCCAAGAACGCCAAGGACGCAAAGATAAGAAAGAAAAAAGAGATATATAATTTTCACAAATGATTTAGGACTGCTATATTACTCAACAGTCTTTACTATATAATTTGGTATAATCCCACTCATAAAAAAATAGTAAATTTTCGGTAATCAACGATGATAGAATTTGCCGCCATTACTTCAGTAATTACTCCCATAATTAAAAAATATGCTCCTCAAGCTGGTCAACTAATCATTAAACAAGCTCAAAAAAACGAAGCTGTTATCAAAATTCTAAAGGAGTTAAAACTCAATCCTACCCAAATTCCTGATGATGTTGATACTGTTTATGTTTACGCTCTGGTAAGGTATGGTGTATTTAAACCTGAAGCAATTTTAAACCTGTTTAAAGAGAAAGTAATTAAAGATTATTTTTGGGATGCTTACAGTTCTAATGCTCCCTTTAAGTTCGTAGAAGATACAAAAATTTTTCTTAATAAAAATAGCCAACTAAAAACTCAGATAATCAAATCTAAAGTTGAGTTTTTGGGTGAATTAGAAGAGTTTTTGGGTGAATTAGAAGAATTTGGGGAAGCTTTTATTGCAGTTGCTAAACAAACGAAGTCTTCAAAATTTCAGCCTTATCCAGATTGGGATTTAGATGTTTATCCCAAAGAGTTTAAAGCCTTAATGTTTGAAAAAACTCGCTTGTTTTGCGGTCGTGATTTTGTTTTCAATGCTATTCAAGAATTCTTCACAACTAAAAGTAAGGGTTATTTTAGTGTAATTGGGGATGCAGGGATGGGTAAAAGTGCGATCGCAGCTAAATACGTTTTAGCTACTAAATACCCTTGTTATTTTAATGTTTTCGCAGAAGGACGCAACAAACCAGAAAAGTTTTTAGACAGTATTCGTAAACAGTTAATTAAGCATTGTTCTCTCCAAAATGCAGACAACGCTGATTTAAGAACTTTACTGCAAAAAGCCAGTGAAGCACTAAAGGGACAAAAACTTGTAATTGTTGTTGATGCACTAGATGAAGTAGAACAAGAAGGAAATGGTAATCTTTTAGATTTACCACAAAATATTCCTGATGGAGTCTATTTTTTACTGACCAGACGACCTTATAATCAAGAAACAAAACGTTTAATTTTGTCTCCAGATACTCCTGTAGATGAATTGGATTTAAGAAAAGACGAATATAAAAATTTTAGTGCAGAAGATGTGAAAGAGTACCTTCATCTATTTCTCAATGCTGATAAAGACTATAAAGATCAATTGAAAAAATGGATTACAGACCGCAAGATTGCTGAACATAACTTTATTGAAGAAGTGGCGGCTAAGAGCGAAAATAATTTCATGTATTTGCGTTATGTATTACCTTGGATTGCTGAAGGTAAATATAGTAATTTGACCTTACAGGGATTACCACAAGGTCTTAAAGATTATTATCATGTTCATTGGCTGCGGATGGATATGGAAAATGAATCCAATGAAATGAAAGTAAAAATTTTGTATATGTTAGTAGAAAGAGGTGAACCGATATCTTTAAAGATGATTGCAGAAATTCTTGATCAGGATGAATCTTATGTGAAGTCAGTTTTCAAGGATTGGGTGGAATATATAACAGAAAAACTTAATAAAAATGAAAAAACAACTTACTATAATATTTATCATCTAAGTTTTCTGGAATTTCTCAAAGAGCAAGACAAATTAGATAAAGGTCGAAAATTATTTAAAGAAGTTAATCAACGTATAGCTGATTACCTGGAGCAGAGGATTGCATAAAATGGGTGAAATTGCTACTAAATTTGCCTCACAAACAGACGAAGTTAAAAATTTGTTTCTAGGTAAACGTGCTGAAAGCAACTTAAAAGCGGGTAACTGCAAAAAATATTATCAAATTCTCACAAATTTTGATTTTATTTCTCTGAAAATTCAATATCCTCGATTTGGAGTAGAAGCTCTAATTAGGGATTATGCTTTGATTTATGACCCAGAGGTATTGGAGAATTTAGAACAAGATGAGAAACTAGACTCCGAACAAATCAAAATCCTGAAATTAATTCAAGATGCGCTACGGTTATCAGCCCATGTTTTGAATCAAGACCAAACCCAATTAGTAGAACAATTATGGGGAAGGTTGCAGAGTTTTCCCCAGCCAGAAATTCAGCAAATTTTGAAAGATGCAGCACAAACTAAAAATGAAAATATCTGGTTACGTCCTGTTACAGCCAGCTTAACTACTCCAGGTGGAAACCTACGCCGTACCCTTATTGGTCATAATAAGTCAGTAAAAGCAGTAGCCCTGACCCCAGATGGCAAAAAAGCTGTTTCCGGCTCTAATGATAACACCTTAAAACTATGGGATTTAGATACTGGAAGAGAAATTTGTACTCTCATTGGTCATAATAACTCGGTAAAAGCAATAGCCATAACCCCAGATGGCAAAAAAGTCCTTTCTGGTTCTAATGACAACACCTTAAAACTATGGGATTTAGATACAGAAACAGAAATTTATACTCTCACTTATACCTTCACTGGTCATAATAATTCTGTAAAAGCAGTAGCCATGACCCCAGATGGTCAAAAAGCCATTTCTGGTTCTGATGACAAGAACCTGAAACTGTGGGATTTAGAGACAAAAAGGGAAATTTATACCTTTATTGGTCATAAGGACTCGGTAAAAGCAGTAGCCATGACCCCAGATGGTAAAAAAGCCATTTCTGGTTCAAATGACAACACCCTGAAAATGTGGGATTTAGATACAGAAAAAGAAATTTATATCCTTACTTATACCTTTATTGGTCATAAAAACCCAATAAATGCAGTAGCCATAACCCCAGATGGCAAAATAGCCATTTCTGGTTCTGTTGACAAGAACCTGAAACTGTGGGATTTAGAGGCAAGAAGGGAAGTTTATACCCTCACTGGTCATAAGGACTCGATAAATTCAGTAGCCATAACCCCAGATGGTAAAACTGGCCTTTCTTGTTCTGATGACAACACCCTAAAACTGTGGGATTTAAAGCTAGGAAGGGAAATTTATACC
>NZ_JAIVFR010000511.1 GCF_020829685.1 Nostoc sp. CHAB 5715
GAACCCCCGCAACGCGCTGCCTCCCCTCTGCGTTTGTTTAACCCTCAAATCGCCACGAATTTACGCAAAGCTGTACTAAGTATAAATTTGAAATTTAATTCAATTGAATATTACTCCATCAAGTAAAGAAACGAAATTTATGCCTTACCAAGAGATTGCAGACTTACCTGATTCAGTCAAAGAGCACTTACCCAAGCACGCCCAAGAAATTTTTCGGGCTGCATTTAACAACGCTCAAGAAGAATATGGGGAAGAGGAGCGTGCCTTTCGTGTTGCTTGGAGCGCTGTGAAACGCGATTATGAAAAAGGCAACGATGGGCAATGGCACAAAAAGCCAGAATAGCTCATAATATTATTTTGGATTTTAGATTGGCAAAGAGTTATATCATGTCCGGTTAAAGACTTATCATTAAGACCGCAAGGGGCTATTGACTCAGGGTAAGAGGGTTTTCCGATTTTTGCACAGAAGTGGTAACTGTAACTAATTAGCCGGATATGATATTACTGGTAATCGCTTTTAGACCTTCATGGAAGTCGGCGGGAAACTCCATCCCGCAAGTGGCGTGGAGAGGGATAGCCGCCCGCCGACTTGGGGCATTGGGCATTGGGCATTGGTAACTCTTCCCCATTCCCCATGCCCAAAAACTCCATCCCCTTGTGGGTGGAGTTTTTTATCTGTCGCAATCATTTTTCAAATTGGTATCAGATTGTATTGAGCAGTTTTATTACTGCACAAAAAAACTTTATTAAGTGAGGTCTTATGAATTACCTTGTTGCAGTTTTACCAGATCGAATACAAGTAGAAGCCGCCTACTCTGCTCTGGAAAAAGCAGGCTTGCCAACTTCACAAGTCAATATTTTGGGCAATGGTTATCTAAGTGCTGATGAATTTGGACTAATTGATCCCGACAAGCAAGCCCGCAAACAATCAAATCGGCTCTTTTGGTGGCTTGTACCCTTTGGATTTGTTGCAGGTTATGCGTTCAACTATCTCACACAAATTGAAATATTTCCCCAGTTTGCTCGATTTGGCAATGAATTTCTTGCTGGGATCTTAGGAGGTATAGCCGGTGCTTTGGGCGCTGGTTTAATCGGTCGAACTGTCGGGTTAACAGTTAGCAGTGGCGATGCTTTACCCTATCGTAACCGTCTAAATGCTGGCAAATACTTAATTGTAGTTACCGGAAATGAGGATTTAATACGCGAAGCTACGCGCGTACTGCGTCAATTTGAACCTGAAAATATTCAAGGCTATACAGATTATTCACAAAAGAGCAAACTTGTGGGGAATTAAGTCAAAATTTCTAAAAAAACTAATAGACATCTCCAAAAATGAATGTAGAGACGTAGCACTGCTACGTCTCTACAAGGGTTCTGGATAATATATATTTAATTTTCTGATATGTCTAATCTACATCGGGTTCAACGCCGAGCGATCGCAATTGTGCAATCAAGCGTTCAGCCCTTTGTCTTTCTTGTTCAGCCCTTTGTCTTTCTTGTTCAGCCCTTTGTCTTTCTTGTTCAGCCCGTTGACTTTCTTGTTCAGCCCGTTGGCTTTCTTGTTCAGCCCGTTGGCTTTCTTGTTCAGCCCGTTGACTTTCTTGTTCTGTAGAAGTCAATACCCAGCAGCCTGTCCAATCATACCAGCGTAACCAGGGCTGTTCTACATTTTGATAGCGTCCCCGCCACACACCCAAGCCTAATTCTAGTTCTGGTATCCACAAGCGTGAGTCTGACAGTGTTATCTCAGCATAACGACCTCCATCTAATTTAAATATCCTTAACTCATATTTGTACCGATCAAATACTACATAATAAGGAACACGCAGAATCTGCTCATATACTTCCCATTTTCCTGGTGGTTGCTTGATATCCCGCAATGTCTGCCCCAAGTCTTCCTTTTCAGTACCTGGAGACAGCAATTCAACTACAATAAAAGGCTGAACTCCCTCTTGCCAAAGGACATAACTTAAGCGTAAATCTCGTTGTTCATAGAGACGGGAAACACCTAAAACAGCAAACCAATCAGGTCGTTTATGCCACAGTGGATGGCGTGGATCATAATAAAGATTCAAATCGCTAGCAACAAATATCTCGTCGCTGGGATAATTCGGTGGACGAAAGGTTTCGTCTAACAGACGAGGTTGCAATAAATGAAACTGATCGGGCAAACCAGGCTCCTGGGGATCTTCACTGGGAAGATCATACATGGTTGGCAATACATCTTTTGGCGATCGCGGTGGGTCGGTTTGATATATCATAAACCAGTGCTGATGATGAAACTCTCAGTTCTATTATGATTCAATTGTTTTTGAGTAACTCAACACCTTGCAGAACGAGGCAGCATAAATTTCTCGCCCTCAGCTGCAAATTTACCACGAACCATCAGCACAGTTTCATCTAATGCATGGACGAATGTTTCCACATCTTTGACATCAAGAAGTTCTGGACTAAAGTAAATCACTACTTCTTCAATGGGTTGAGGTATCTTAGCAAGAATATTCTTCAAAGGGCATATCTGCGTTGTAACTAAATCGAAAAGATGAAGTCGGGTATCTTCTATCTCCAGACAGGCGATTAAATCTAAATCTTCTGCATAATATAAGGGACGACTTCCTTCATTGACACAGAACACAGGTTTTTCTTTGACTACGCCAACTATATTAGAGACAGGGGCGCGTGTTTCTAAAAGTCTGTGTAACAATGTATAATCTTTGGTATCTGTAAAATCCATTGTTCTGAAGCTATCAGTGCTACCTGTGGAGTTACACTTAACTTTGAAGATGTGTTCTTCGACAACACGAAAGCCAAAAGGTAGGTAAAACTCTGGTTGTAGTGTCGTTAGTACCAAGGTTTCATAAATGCGATCGCAATATTCCAGCACTTCTTTCATTACTTCGCGGTAATACCCTCTCCGGTGAAATTCTGCACGTGTAGCTACTCCATGAACTCCTCCGACAGTGAACCTTTGTCCCATAATTTGCATGGGAATTTCTAACACTCCCACATGGGTAATAGCTATATAATCATGAAAGCGCATAAACGGAGTTGAAGCTGTTTCCCAGGATGCACCTAGTTTTCTTGCACATTCTGCTAAACTGCTGAGTCCGGGAAATGTGACTTCCATCAAGTCAAAAAGCTTATCGCTTAAGCTGGGATCAGCAGAAAAAGACTGTTTGAAAAGATACTGGCTCATAGTTCAAGTATTACGAACAATTCACTACTTACTATAAAATCAATTCCAGCAAATCCAGAAAAAGGGAAATTATAAATGGATAGCAAGAGCATCACTCAATTTTGGATTTTGGATTACAGCAGTTTTCATGTATTTGAACCACATCTATCGTAGGGGCACAGCAATGCTCATTGGTGTCAACTTAACGTATAAGCTAGATTTGGCGAACTTTCCAGGTTTAACCCTCACCCCCAACCCCTCTCCCAATTTTGGGAGAGGGGAGCAAATTCTCTAGTTCCCCGAATCCCAACTTGGGAGAAGGGGTTAGGGGATGAGGGCAAAACGTCCTCTTCAAAAGATTTTTCCTTAAGTTGACACCAATGAGCATTGCGCTTTACCCCTACCGCGTGGTCTATTTACCTGAAAATAGCTGTAAGGTTTAACCCAATATTTCTCAAGCCTGAGTTTCTTTAAATAAGACTAAACCATACTTCTCGCCAGTAGGCAAAAAGCCAATTCCTCGATAAACTGCTTGGGCTGCTTGGTTATTATCATTTGTAAACAGGATGGCACGTTTTACTAAGAGCGATCGCGCTTCTAATAACGAGCCTGCTACTACACTTTTGGCGTAGCCTTTACCCCGCAGCGCTGGCGGTGTCCACACTCCACCAATTTGCACAATATCAGGTAAGCTGGCATTGAAAGCAGAGTAGGAAACTGGGGTATGTTCTGCTACCAAAACCCAATGCATTGCCATATCTTGACGTGTTTCAATTATGCGATCGCAAGCAAGTCTTAAACTGGGAGTATCTGTTCGTCCTAAAGTTTCCACATTATAAGCAACGCACCACTTGCTGAGTAATTCTAACTCCTCTGGATGTGGCAAACGACACTGCACCTTTGCCGATGCTAAGGCTTGAGGTATTTGTAAGTCTCGTAGTGTTAGAGAAAACAATATCTCAGGTTCATCAAGCTGAGTCGGTCGGTTGCTAAGTCCCAAAATGCTTTTTGTCGCTTCGACTTGTGCTGCTGGGCCACTAATTCCAGAAATAGCACGTCCAGATTGTGCCACAACTGCTTGCACCACCTCTAGCAAATATACAGGGGCTTGGACTACAATCATCCCATTCCAAAAATGGGCTGCAACTGCCACTATAGTTTTATCTATATATGCCGCTATGTAAGTTCCTTGAAATCTTGCATTTTGGTCAAGTAGTCCCGCAGCTCGCAAATTAGAGCGCAAAAACATCGAAGTATCGCTGTGTTGCAAGAGAAATTCTTCTAGCGATGCTTCATCTCCAGGTTGCAGGGTTCTCAAAGTAAGCACAAAAAACTCCTGAGTATCTAATTGAGTTTACCGAAGAAGCAGTTCTAAGAATAAAAAACTCCACGCCACTTGCTCTCTGGAGTTTCCCGTCGCTTTCAATGAACAGGCTGATAATACAGAGAAACAGTTGATGCTTGCCCTCGCTGACGTTTAAAATAGGTATTCAAGCGGAGGAAAAAAAGTTTGAAACTGATATTGGTAGCTCCCAACTCTTTGTTGTGTGCAGCCTTTCAACAGCACTTTAATTACTTACCCAATGTAGAAATAGTGAATAACTATTTCGAGTGGTTGCCAGATTTTGATTGTATGGTCAGCCCTGCTAACTCTTTTGGAATGATGGATGGTGGCATTGATGCGGCAATTATCCGTTTTTTTGGTCATTCCTTAATGGCAAGAGTCCAGCAGCGCATTCTTGAGGATTATTTGGGTGAACAGCCTGTAGGAACATCAATGATTGTGGAAACAGGTCATCACAAGCATCCTTTTTTGGCTCATACACCTACCATGCGAGTTCCCATGATCATTGCTGGGACAGATATTCCTTATATAGCGATGTGGGCTATGCTGTTAGCAGTTCGCCACCATAATCAACACGCCAAGCAAAAAATTAACACCATTGCCTGTCCTGGATTGGGTACAGGAATAGGACGAGTGCCATATACTGAAGCTGCTAGACAGATGGCTTTAGCTTACGATCATTTTCTGTACCCACCCAAGTATCTCAATTGCATAGTTGCGGCCCAAAGACAACTTCAGATATGGCAAGGAGGAGATTCTAGAACATCAATTTAGTTAGTAATCCTGGAAGAACCTCTCCCCAAACCCACCTTGGTGTAAGTAGAGCGGCGTAAATAATTAAACGCGAGT
>NZ_JAIVFR010000512.1 GCF_020829685.1 Nostoc sp. CHAB 5715
GCAATTTCGATAATAGGTAAACTATATGGTGAATCAGTTGCTATTGCTCTAGCAGCCCATCTCCTCAAAACTTATTCTGAAACACGGCAACTAATTGCAGAATTTGAGGTTAATCTTTCTAAGCGTCAATTACGGCAGGTAATTGATTATATTTATGACAACTTAGCACTAGAATTAACGCTGGTAGAACTGGCTAGTCTAGTGAATATGAGTTCTTATTCATTCTGTCGTTGGTTTAAACGTTTAATGGGTCTTTCTCCACATCAATACGTCATTCAATGTCGGATTGAGCGAGCTAAATTTTTACTCACTTATACTCAATTACCTATTATCGAAATTGCACTTCAAGTTGGCTGTTCTAGCCAAAGCAACTTTAATACCATTTTTCGTAAGCATATAGGAATCACACCCAAAGCATATAGAGGAATGATATAAATTTTGGGATTTTGCAAGATTTAAATATTTTGAAAGCAAGTTTTCAGAAGACAAAAGTTTCACTCACAATTTATTCTCATAATTGACCAGTGAAAATCGAGAATATCATGCAAAATAGCCAATACGAACAACAGTATAAGAAAAAAGTAATTGATTTCTTTGATAGCAGAACTAGCTATGACAACGATTACACAATTCATCGCGCTCTCCCTCTACTAGATTTAGTTCAATTGCAAAAAGGACAAAAAGTATTGGATATGGCAACGGGCACAGGTATCATTGCCATTGCTGTTGCAAAAATTATCGGTTCTGAAGGAAAAGTAACTGGAGTAGATTTTTCTTCAGGGATGTTAAATCAAGCACAACAGAAAATTGAAGAATTAGGCTTGCAAAATATCGAACTTATTGAAGCTGATGCTGAGTATATTGACTTTAATGATGAGAGTTTTGATGCTATTCTTTGCTCTACAGCAATAGTCTATTTTAAAGATATTCTTGCTGCTCTACGTAAATGGTATCGTTTTCTCAAACCAGGGGGAGTCATCGGTTTTTCTTGTTGCTCTGAGCAATCATGTGAAGCGCCAATCATAATTGAAATTTGTGGCAAACATAATATTTTCTTGAAAAATATCAATGAGCCAACAGGCACTCCTGAAAAGTGTCATTATTTGCTTGCAGAAGCTGGTTTTAAAGATATTGAAGTGAAGACCCAACAACTAGGTTTCTATCGCAATCTAGAGCAAGCTAAAGAATGGAATGGAGGATGGTTTCATCCTAGAGAAAACCCCTTGTTACAGGTTTCATCAGAGCAAATGGCACAATTAAAAGCAGAATATAGTCAAAAAATTGAAGCAGAAGCAACTGAACAAGGAGCTTGGTACGAAAATTTGACTTTTTTTGTAACTGCTCGAAAGACATGAAGCAAGTAGGATTAGTGTGCAACTGAGCAAAAGAAGAATTTTGTACTAGTACACTCTGGCGGAAGTTTGCCTGTTTTTAACAAGCGGCAGATAACAGCTTAAGTTATTCACCTGTGCGATCTCACTCCTCGTCTATGACCGATTCATCTAAAATACGATCGAGATCCCGCATTCCAGGGAGAATCCGCAGAATCTCCAAGCGCGTATCCTGAACTCTGTACACCACCACGTAGGCAGTCTTACCAATTGGCGGTGTCACTAATTCCCTAGTACCAAACACCCGTCCTGATTTACCAAGGTTCGGCATTACCAGCAACTTATTGATAATTTGCTGTAGACGTGTGGCCACCTCACGAGCATATGACGGGTCCGCATCAGCAATGTAGTCACGGATGCTTGCTAGGTCAGAAACAGCAAGCTCAAGAAAAACTAAACGCATGGAGATGGTTTTTCATTCTCCATTCCCCAAGTGTCGAGCCAAGCAGACACTTCTGAACCTTCAATCCATTGAGCTTGTGGGCAATCAGCAATTTTCACCGCCTCTTCAATCATTTGGATTTGCCAGCTTGACTGTTCCACGTACAAGGCGATCGCCTCTGCCGCCAACCAAGACTTACTACGCCGTGTACTTTTAGCAAGGGCATCCAACTTCGCCTTAATCTCTGGCGTTAATCTAACGGTAACAACTTCGCTTTGAGACATGAAAAACTCTCCTTTTAATCACTCATTTTAGCTTGATGTATACGATGTATACAAGCGAATCATACAAAGGTTCACAATTGCAAATTTGACTGATGGCGTTTAGACTGCGATCGCCTTAGTAAAAATGCTCCAAAGTTTATCGGTAAGAGGAACACTTCAGAACTTCTGTTGGGTAATCTAGTAGCAGAAGCGAATTCTCAATTGAGGGTAATTGAAAGCTAGTGGAATGTTTGCAGTTGATAAGTCGCTCTCAGAAATGATTAGTTATCCCAAAGGTGAGCAAGTCAGACAATTTATGCAAGAGACACTTCAAGGTTGTAGACGTTACACCATCAGTTTTTGGGAGAGTGGATATGCATACGATCTAGGTTATACTCAAACTGGCGATCGCCTTGGATTTAAGCATCGGTTTTGGTGTGAGTACAACCCATAAAGCGATCAACGAATATATCAAGAGTCCAAAATCATTCTAGTTTGGACAGAAAAATTATGTGTAAGTATTATTTATTGTTAGCGCTACTCTACGAAAAAGGCTGTTCGCTCATAGCGCTAACATTTAAATTTGGTGTTTTTTCAAAATTACATTGTCAAAGATTGAGGATTTGTCTCAATCAATTTCGCTAAATCTTGCAAGAACGCCGCAGCATGAGCACCGTAAATAATCCGGTGGTCAGAAGTAATATTTACTTGCATTTGTTGCCGCACGCCAAATAAACCGTCGGGTGTTGCTACTACTTGCGGACGGGATGCCCCGATCGCTAAAATTGAACCTTGTCCAGGCGGTAAAATCGCATCAAATTTATCTACGCCAAACATCCCCAAATTGGATAGTGTAAAAGTACCACTGTTGTATTCTTGGGGCTGTAGTTGTTTTGCCCTGGCACGTTCTACCAAAGACTTCCAAGTACGCGATAGAGAATAAATATCCACTGCGTCTGCATTTTGCAGCACAGGTGTAATTAATCCGCCATCATCCATCGCTACTGCTACAGAGATGTTGATATCAGAATGATAAACAATACCCTGGTCTGAGTAGCTGGCATTTAACAATGGGTGTTTTTGTAAAGTCACCGCGACAGCTTTCGCCAGTAGGGCTGTCATTGTCACGCCTTTGGATTTAATTTGTTTATAAAGTTTGTCTAACCCATCAGTGGTAATTGTATAACCGACACGGAAGACGGGCACGGATATGGTAGCTACCATGTTCCGCACTACGGCATTTTGGAAGGTAGTTAAAGGCACGATTTGACCAGGAACAGCCGCTACCACTGGCGCGGGTGCGGGTGTGCGAGGTGCTGGAGGTGCAACTGGGGCGCTGGTTGGTACAGGTGCTGGTGGGGCAACTGGGGCAGGGGCGGGTTGTTTACCCTTATTGGACAATGCTTCTACATCTTCGGCGACAATGCGACCGTGGGGGCCACTGCCTTGGAGAGTAGTTAAATCAACTTTGAGTTCTTTGGCTAATTTGCGGGCACGGGGTGAAGCTACAAGCCTTCCTTCTTTGTGGTTAGACCCGTTTTGAGACGCTAAGGCAGGTGTGGCAGCTGAAGCTGTGGCGGCGACTGGTTCAGGGGAAGAGGTAGTAGTAGCAGCCACGCCGCCGGAATTGGCAAGAGATTTTGCACTTTCAATTTCAACTTCCGTTTCGGCGATGAAGGCGATCGCAGATCCTACGGGGGCAGTTTCACCAGCTTCAACTATAATATGGGCAAGAAATCCCTCATAAAAGGTTTCTACATCCATATCTGCCTTATCTGACTCTACAACCACCACTGTTTCGCCTTTTTCCACTTTGTCCCCTGGCGATTTCACCCAGGAAACGATTTTGCCTTCGGTCATGGTGGAACTCAGCGCCGGCATAAATACTTCGTGAATGCTCATAGGGTGGTTTGGGAATCAATGGTTTATGGACTTTAACAGTTTTTATCAGATCGAATTGTATCTTGGTGGGAGAGTTTTGGACTGGAGATTTTATATTTTGATTGGGGAGTAGGGAGTAGGGAGTGGGGAGTGGGGGAGATGAGGGAGATGAGGGAGATGGGGGAGATGAGAGAGATGGGGGAGAGTTACTAACTTTTGACTCTTAAATCTGGACTTTTGATTCTTTACCCTTAACTCTTGACTCCAGGAACCTAAATATGAATTGGAGGTCTATAATACAGAGCTATCCTCAATGGTTAGCGAATATCTCGGTCTCGTTTTAGTGGTTGACTTGGAACAACCATCATGAGTTTCTCACGGATTAAATGGGATTGCTATTTATATTCCTCATAACCACTACTTCAAATACAAGAGCTTCTCACAGGTAGAGGATATGGGATGCAGTTCAATCTAGAATTCAAAATTGGTCATAAACCTATTTGAAATTCCTGTTTACTTTTATGTCGGCAAAGTTGAAATTATTTTTGATTGTGATACTAAGTATCTTTGCCACTGCTGGCGCTGGAGTATATTTTACCCACCAGCAATCTGCACCCATTGTTGAGACTAGTGATGCACAAACCCAGCAGGTGGGAGCAATACATCAGTCTCAAGAGGTTGTGGCATACTCAGAGCGTTCCGATTATAAAACCATACCTTTAGAAAAGCTCAATTCATCTCTCCAAGGTAGCGATCCTGCTACCCTCGCCCTGAATGCCTTTGACGACATAGGAGCAGTGGGAGGAAGGCGAAAGGTAGAGGTAGCTTATCCACAACGAAATCAGGCCCTTGTGACGATTACGCAAATCAAGGGGGGTGATGATTCAGTTGGTATTAAATATCGAGTTGAGATGACTACTTTTGGGCGATCGCTTTTTATTAGCTCACCTCCAGTCTGGCAAATTGTTTGGGCTGGCTCCCAGGTGGAATGTTGGGCTGGAAGCCGCTCCCAAACAAAGTTAAATCACATCTGTGATTAGTCATTGGTCATCGGTCATAAAACAAATGACAAATGACAAATGACAAATGACAAATTTAAATGTCGCCGCGAATTTCTTCTACAACGCCATCGCGCAGAACGATTTCGACTTGCATTTTGCTAATCAGGTTATCTCCCGTTTCTACCCGGAAAAAGCCTTCCATTTGGAATTGGTTGACTTCCTGATCTTGTTGGAGAAACTGCACTTGCTGGAGGTTTTGCAGCAATTGATTTTTCTGCTCTAGAAATTCACTTTTCTTTTGATTGACTTGGAGTTGGATATTGTCAATTTGTTGGAGGGTCTGGGGGCCAGGTGGTTGCAGACTCTGCTTTTGAATTGCAGCGATCGCTCTTTGTCCTTCTACGTCTAGCTGTTGCAGTTGCTGGTCAAGTTGATTGATTTGCGTTTGC
>NZ_JAIVFR010000513.1 GCF_020829685.1 Nostoc sp. CHAB 5715
TGGATCTCATCGTATGCTATAGGACTCCTATTTGATTTTTGAAAAAACTCCGTACAACTCGAAAGGGCTGATTCCCTACTCCCTACTCCCTACTCCCTACTCCCCACTATCTACTGAACCACCAATTGGATGTTTTGCAGTTGACATTTCGTCTGGGCCGTACCCAGGCGTTCAATTACCTGTTCAGCACTCATCAGACGCTTGAGTACTACTTGGCCTATGGTCTTACTGGCAATTACTGGTGTTGTTGGCTTCACTTCCACGGTTAAAACGGCTTCTTCAACTCGATAAAGCCATAGCAATTCGTTTTGTTCCACTAAACAAATATTCATTCGCTGAATATCTGGTTGGCGTCGCCATGCGGTTATTTGCCAGAGTCCATCAGATGCCCAGACTCTCGCAACTGCCCATCCCTCAGATAGAAAGAAATACTTCACGTTTTTAGTCTCACTATTAGACTTTCAATCTGCTATTTACGATATTGTATATTATTTGTTAATAATGTATAACTAATGATATTTTAACTTAAGGTGGTCTAAATTATTACCCACTTCTTAATAGAAAAAATACTTATTTACCTCATTTAACTCAGTCCAATGAATAACATAATTATCATATCTGATTTTAAACTACTAGTTTGATTTTATTGCCAAGTTCATGATAAATCTTTATATATATTATAGTAAGCAAATGCCAAATATAATTTTAGAAATATTTTAGGCAATTATGAACAAACCTATAAACTCACCATTTAGATATCCTGGTGGCAAATTTTATGCTCGTAATTTGATTCTTAATCATATTCCTTCTCACTCATATTATGCTGAACCTTTTGCTGGAGGTGGATCTATCTTTTTTGTAAAAAATAAAGTAAATATTAATTGGCTCAATGATATTGATGAATTATTAATAAATACCTTATTAATAATTCGAGATCAACCTGAAGAATTAATAAAATTTTTAGAAGGTAAATCTGCTACTAAAGAAAGACATACATATTACAAAAATGAATTCATACCACAAAATGAATTAGAACAAGCTGGTAGATGGTTTTACCTCAATAGAACCTCCTACTCTGGAATCATGAAGCATCAGAACTGTTATTGGGGATATGGTGATAAATACAGTATGCGTCCAGAGAATTGGCCCAGAAATATACGTCGAACTTCTGAGAAACTTCAAAACGTTAAAATTACTAATCTCGACTTTGAAGAAGTTATCGAATCTGTACCTGATGGATCTTTCTTATTTATTGATCCTCCTTATTTCAATGCAGATCAAGATAAATTTTATGTTCATTCATTTTCTAAAGACGATCATTTCAGGCTATGCCAAATATTAAACAAACATAAGCAGAGAATAAAATTTCTTATAACTTACGATAATAGCGAAGCAATTAGAAAACTATATGAATGGGCATTGGAAATACACGACAAAGAATGGAATTATACAATTAATAGAACCGACGATCAAAAAAATGGAAAAAGTAAACAAAATAACTTTAAAGGTGAACGATACAAGGGGAAAGAAATTTTTATATTAAGCTACTCTTCTCTTGAACTTACTTCTCAAAATTATGAACAGTTAATTTAAAATTTTTAAATTATTCTATATAAATAATCAATGTAAATGAGGCGATTATCTAAAGTTTTAGAAGTAATTCATCGAAGAAAGCTTCGCATTTTTTTATTTCTATCCATTTATTTTTTGCACAGGGAACTCCTGTGGATTCTAAATTTTTAACATTGCCAAAATTAATAAATGGATAGTTAGGTAAGTTCTACATACTATAGCAGTCCTAAATCATTTGTGAAAATTATATATCTCTTTTTTCTTTCTTCTCTTTGCGTCCTTGGCGTTCTTGGCGGTTCGTTTCCTTATATATATTTTTCACGACTCATTTAGGATTGCTATATAATTTCTAGAGTGCAAGACGTTATTGCTAAACAGCAACTTACTCAAACGCCATCCCCTACAAAACGCCGCCATTATCGGTAAAAAGCGCAGTGGTAAAACATCCCTGCTGCACTACTTAAAAAATATCACCACCACCCCAGCAGAACAGCTGCGTCCTGAGCAAAAATCTGACTGGCTACCGCATCCAGAAAATTACCGTTGGATTTTTGTAGACTTGCAAGACGCACGAATGCAAAGCCGAGAAGGATTGCTAAAGTACATCCTAGAATCACTGAAGATGCAAGTGCCGACACCTTGCGATTTAGATCGTTTTATGAATGTAGTCAGCGATAATTTGCATTCTCCCACAGTCATCTTATTGGATGAGATTGGCGTTGGCTTGCAACGCTGTCCAGAATTAGATGATGGCTTTTGGGAATGTTTGCGGTCTTTGGCAACTAACCATACAGGAGGGAATCTAGCATTTGTCTTAGCTACCCCCGAATCACCGATTGAAATGGCGCGAAACACAGGACACAGTTCACCCTTTTTCAACATTTTCGGCTACACCGCACATCTGGAAGCATTAACTGAGACAGAAGCGCGAGAATTGATAGCAAGTTCGCCCATTCCCTTCACTGACGAAGATGTAGAGTGGATTTTGACACAAAGTCGCTACTGGCCACTGTTATTACAAATTCTGTGTAGAGAAAGATTATTTAACTTAGAAGAAGGAGAGAATAATGATAACTGGCGTGAGGAAGGATTACAACAAATGAAATCATTTACTCATTTATTAAATTCATAACTAGCAGAGTAACCATGAAAGCACACCGAATTGAAACAAAGTTAACTAAAAACGGAACCTTGATTCTTGAGGATTTACCGTTTCAGGCTGGCGAAGCCGTTGAAATTATCATTCTAGAAAGTCACACTCATCCCCAAGAAGCGAATTTGTATCCTTTGCGTGGCAAACAACCGTACCGTTATGACGATCCTTTTGAACCTGCTGTGCCTCTGGAAGATTGGGAAGTCTTGCAATGATTATACTGGATACCCATATATGGGTTTGGTGGGTTCAAGGTGATGCAAGACTGACCAAACAACATCAGAACTGGCTGCAACAATATGAACCCCAAGGGTTAGGAATCAGCATCATGTCTTGTTGGGAAGTTGCAAAATTGGTAGAGATTGGCAAGCTAACTCTACCGTATCCAATTGAGGAGTGGTTAACAGAAGCTTTAGCTTATCCAGGAGTGCAGTTACTCGAACTGACAATACCAATTATCGTTGAATCAACCGAACTCACAGGTTTTCACCGTCTGGAATTATCTGCTCTATAGATTAGACAAAGGGCGTAACAGTAAAAGCCCTTGTTTATTGCGCTTTCACTCCGCCTTCTGGGATGAGTGGCAACGTTTACATCTGCCCGGCTTGGATGAGCATCTCCTCTTGGTCATCGAAAATAACACAGTTGAAGGAAAAGCAGCCCTAGAATATCTCAGTACCAGTCGCCAACGCTGGACAGCCAAACCTGCAAAAGTTGAACTGGATGCACGCAGTTTACAAAGCTCGGCTGATGTAGAAGCCATCCGTAAAGCTCATCGCAGTCTGGTAACTAGCGAACTAGAGAGTGAAGTTAGCTCTCTACTACGAATCTTTAGCCGTATCAGCGAGGATGTTGATGCTGCTCTCAATCAAGCAAGTACTTATAACCAGCGCTTACTCCTCAGAGATGTTGCAGATGAATTAAATCTACAGTTGCAAAACTTCGTTCGTAGCAGCGACAAATACACAGTCCGTTTCTACCCCATTATCAAAAGTTGGCGTGAGATAGTAACTAACTATATAGAAGAACTGGCTAAAATTACTGAACTCCGCCAAGAGATTGACTCGCCTAACATCATTGGCGTACCCCTCACACAGGAGCAAGAAATTTTCACGGGGCGTGATGACATTGCCGCACGTATTGAGCAACTACTGAGCGATCGCCGTCGTCCACCTCTGCTACTATACGGTCAGCGACGTATGGGTAAAACTTCCCTCCTCAACAACATCGGAAAATTACTACCCAATTCCATCATCCCGATGTTTGTAGACTTGCAAGGCGCACCTTCATCAGCTAGTGACTATGCAGGTTTTCTCTACAACCTGGCTAGAGATATGGAGAAGTCAGCGAAAAAGCAAGGTTTAACTCTACCGTCCCTAGCCCGCGAAGTGTTAAAATCTGACCCCTTCACTTATTTCTATGAATGGCTAGATAAAGTAGAACAGGCTTTAGAACAAAATACCGCCTTACTAGCGCTAGATGAATTTGAGGTGCTAGACAACGCCATAGCCAAAGGTCGCTTTGATGAACAGGATGTTTTGGGTATGCTGCGTCACCTCATCCAGCATCGTCCCCGCTTCAAGGTGTTACTGGCTGGCTCTCATACTATCGAAGAATATCAGCGCTGGGCTAGTTATCTGATTAATGTCCAAGTAGTGCATATCTCCTACCTCAAAGAAGCGGAAGCACGACAATTAATTGAACGTCCCGTCAAAGATTTTACTCTCCGCTATGAACCTAACGCCGTTGAACGAGTGCTACAACTCACCCGTTGTCATCCATTCTTAGTACAACTACTCTGCGCGGAAATTATTGTCCTTAAGAACGAACAAGACCCCTCTATCCGGCGATTAGCAACTTTAGCTGATGTGGAAGCAGCGATACCAGAAGCTTTGCAAAGTGGTGGTTTTTTCTTTGCTGACATTCAAAATAACCAAGTAGACGCCACTGGACAAGCTATTCTACGTTTTATCGCCGCTCAAGGGGAAGGGGCTATAGTTAGCCGCCAAACTCTATTGCAACAGTTCCCTGATGCTGATATTACTTTCAACTTGCTGTTGCAACGTGAGTTAATTGAGGAAGTTGACGACGGCTATGGCTTCCAGGTGGAGTTGATTCGCCGTTGGTTTTTCAACCGGACATGATATCAAAGACTCATTAACGGAGTTCAAAGACTCATTCACGAGTATCAAAGACTCGTTCACGAGTATCAAAGACTCGTTCACGAGTATCAAAGACTCATTCACGAGTATCAAAGACTCATTCACGGAGTTCAAAGACTCGTTCACGAGTATCAAAGACTCATTCACGAGTATCAAAGACTCATTCACGAGTATCAAAGACTCGTTCACGAGTATCAAAGACTCATTCACGAGTATCAAAGACTCGTTCACGAGTATCAAAGACTCGTTGAGCGCAATATATTGTGCCCCTACAATGATTTTGAATACTAGAAGTTAGTACAGTGGTGCGTTAGCCTTTGGCGTAACGCACCACTGTACTAAAAATAGAAGTTATATCATGTCCGCTTGATTCCTTATTAAACCTGAAGAACCCCACCCCGCCAAAGCTACGCTTTGTCTCCCCTCCCGAAGAGCGGGGAGGGGATTAAGGGGAGCCAGCGCGGTCTTGGGGGTTTCCCC
>NZ_JAIVFR010000514.1 GCF_020829685.1 Nostoc sp. CHAB 5715
GGAATCGTATTTGATTTTTGAAATTATCTACGGAAGAAAGGGAGTGGGGAGTAGGGAATAGGGAATAGGGAATTAGGCTTTTCGAGTTGTACCGAGCTTTTTCAGAAATCAAATATTAGTCCTATATAAATTATCTCTGCTTGCACTCTGTAGGGGTGGTTAGGGTGCGATCGTTCCAACCGAAATTTTAAACCCCAGTTGTGCAAACACCTTTGTTGTCTTAATTGATCACCTCGATTTGAGACAGTTCTACAATAAAAGCAAAGACGTTGAGGTTCAACTAACCTAATGGGTGTACCTGAAACAAACCCAAAGATACCAATGCCTTCCCCAAGCCTCTACGAAACTGATTTTTACGCTTGGACACAGGAACAAGTAACTTTACTTCGCAATGAGCAGTGGAGTCAGATTGATCTGCAAAATCTGATTGAGGAGATTCAATCTTTGGGTAAACAGCAACGTCAAGAACTGCGAAACCGTCTTAGTGTGTTGATTGCACATTTACTAAAATGGGAGTATCAGTCAGGGCGCCGTAGCCGTAGCTGGTTAGCAACACTTCGTATTCAACGCTTAGATATTGCTGAACTGCTCGAAGACAATCCTAGCCTAAAGCCCTACCTTGAAGAAGCACTTCGCAAAGCTTACCTTAAAGGTGTTGAATTGGCTGTTGGAGAAACAGATTTGCCCAAGCGGACTTTTCCGGTAGAGTCTCCTTACAGTTTGGTAGAGATTGTGGACTATGATTTCTACCCCGGTGAACCAAGCAAATTACTAGATGAATCAGAGCAGTAATTTGAAATTAAAGTAAATCTTCTTCAGATAGCTGGGCTATTTTCATCAAGGCTTTCAAGGTTCCAACTTTCAAATCTTGATTGCGGTGAACAGGAATTGACAGGATTTTTTCTACTTCAGGGTTTTCATAAATATGATGACTGCCAGTAATTCTTTGCAAAACCCAACCTTTTTGCTCCACAATCTTACAAAGTTGCTTGCTAGAAATCGATTTCATACAGCAATTTCGACAACTTGATCTGTTGACTCAATTGGATTACGACTGTTAGCAACTTCAAGCCAACCTTCAATAGCATCTTTTAAATTAGCCATTACCTCTTCTATGGTGTCTCCTTCGGTAATACAACCGGGAAGCGCGGGAACCTCTGCCCAATAGCCGCCTTCTTCTGCTGGATGAATGATTGCTCTGATTTTCATAAACTTGTTGAGCTAGTTTGCGAGAATATGGTAACAACCATACCTGTTTGCTTTTAACTGTGGCTACTCAATAGCGATCGCCTTTAAATCCTAAACTCCACCTTCTAACTCCTCTAGGTCATCTACAGCAATTGTCTCCAACCGATCAATCAGTTGGCGTAATTTCGTGGGGTCGATTTTGGCAGTGTCTAGAAAGGTGACCAGAACTTGAGAGCGATCGCTGACATCTTGTGGTAGTTGGGTGAGGTGAATTTGTCCATCCTGATAAATGCCTTCGATAGTTTTTATCAAAAGTTGAAGTTGAGTTGGTATTTCCTTTAATTTTACCAACTAGACTCAAAGGGCTGGGTCTGGAATTTCCGCCTGCTCAAAAGCTTTGCGGCAGTCTGCCACTCTTTTAAAATACAAGACCGACTCTCTAAGAGAGGTTTTTGTAAACTTTCTTTTTGCAATTGAGTTAAATATCCAATGGCTAACCCTCTTCCATCAGTCTTGGAGAAAGCAATCGCTGCAAGGCTTATGAGACTTCGATTTTCAGATTTTAGCAACATTTTTGAATTTCTATTAGAAAATAAAGCTTCAAACCTTGATTGAGTAATAGTTTCAGTTTCCCGCTTCGATTATTGTTTTCTGAGAGTGATGAAAGAGCGCTAAGTAAGTCGGCATGATAAAACTTATGTATATTTAGTTTTGTAAAAACTCTGGAATGACCAATCTTTAAGCTGTTTCCTGATTTTATATTTGTCAAATAGGTTGGTTTTTTAAAGCCGACTTACTTAACAGTAGATAGACGAGTTTATCTAATTTACATCTTATGCAAATTAGCAAATTAGATGTGGAACAGCTTACTGGCAAAGATATCTTTACAAGTGGTGCGGGTGGCGTTGGCGTAGCCCACCGTACCCCTACGGGGAAGCAAGCTACGCGTAGCGTCTCGCAGAGAAGGTATCGCTTTGTTATCAATACATACACAATCAAAATTTTTAAAAGTGATAAATAGTTGACTAGCTTTTTAATATGCTGTAAGTTGATGTCTTGTAAGCTAATCTGTGAAGTAAACAAGAAATCAACAAGCAAGACTCTCGATATTACTAGAGTTTCGATGGGGTTTTCTTGCAATTCCAGCATTGACGATAACTAAAATATTTAAATTTGGAGAGTTGCGTTGACTACAGCATCTAAGTTTGCATTAAGTACTTGTTTGCTCCCCCTCACACTCAGTGCTACCCTCTTGCCAGCTATCATAGGCAAAGCCCAAAACCCTCCTCCACCGGAGGCTGGGAGTGGTCGAGTTGAGCGTGAAGCTGTTCGTACAAATAAGTATGTGGTAGTAGCTGCAAATCCACTAGCATCAGCAGCCGGACGCGATGTTCTACGTCGTGGAGGTAGTGCTATAGATGCTGCTATTGCAGTCCAAATGGTACTGACGTTGGTAGAGCCGCAATCTTCAGGTATTGGTGGTGGTGCTTTCCTTGTTTACTACGATGCCAAAACGAAGAAGTTAGTCACTTATGACGGTCGAGAAACTGCACCGGCGGCGGCTAAACCAGATCGCTTTCTTGATGCCAATGGCAAACCATTACAGTTTTATGATGCTGTTGTCGGAGGTAAATCTGTAGGTGTGCCTGGGGTGTTACGAATGCTAGAGTTGGCACACAAAAAATATGGCAAGTTACCTTGGTCTCAACTGTTTCAAGGAGCTATCCAACTGTCTGAACAAGGTTTTCCACTTTCACCACGTTTGTACACTCTGCTAAGTAAGGATCTATATCTATCTCGCAACGAGCCAGCTAAGAGCTATTTCTATCAACCCGATGGTACACCCAAGCCAGTTGGTACAAGATTGGTCAATCAGCCTTTGGCAGAGGTATTGCGTCAGATTGCCAAAGGAGGCGCTAATGCCTTTTATCAAGGAAATATTGCTAAAGACGTAGTAGCTACGGTGAGGCAAGCTGCTGTACCAGGTGACTTAACCACCACTGATCTAGTGCAATATCAAGCTAAAGTGCGATCGCCAGTTTGTGGCACTTATCGAATTTACAAAGTTTGCGGCATGGGGCCTCCAAGTTCTGGTGGTTTAACCGTACTGCAAATTTTAGGTATTCTTCAACAATTTAATCTGGCAGCTTTAAAGCCAGCTTCTTTAGAAGCAGTCCATTTATTTTCTGAAGCTGGACGTTTAGCCTATGCTGACAGAAATTTATACATAGCTGATACAGATTTTGTCCCAGTACCAGTCAAAGAATTAATTAACCCTAACTACCTGAAGTTACGGGCAGCGATAATCAATCCTGAACGTTCAATCGGTCAAGCCCAAGCAGGCAATCCATTGTTACAGCAAGCATATCCTTTGGGTAAAGATCAATCTAAGGATTTCCCTTCTACTAGTCATGTTTCAATTGTCGATGCGGCAGGTAACGCTATTTCAATGACTACTAGTATTGAAGATGCCTTTGGCTCAAGATTAATGGTACGAGGCTTCTTACTTAACAACCAACTGACAGATTTCTCTTTTTCGCCGACATCAGAAGGAAAGCCTGTTGCTAATCGCATAGAAGCCAAGAAACGCCCTAGAAGCTCAATGGCTCCTATGATGGTCTTTGATCGCAATGGCAAGCTAGTAATGGTAATTGGTTCAGCTGGTGGGCCGCAAATTATTAATTATGTCGCTAAGGCAATAGTAGGCCATCTGGACTGGGGATTGGACATTCAGCAAGCGCTATCTTTGCCAAATTTTGGTAGTCGTAATGGGCCAACTGAACTAGAAGCAGATACAGATGTTGCCAACCTGAAACCTGCTTTAGAAGCCAAGGGTCATACAGTCAGCGTTATCCAATTAACCAGTGGTTCCACGGGAATTGTACTAACTAATCAGGGGCTAGTTAGTGGTGCTGACCCACGTCGTGAAGGAGCACCTTTGGGTGAGTAACAGCTAGTGCCGCAAGGCGGAAGTCAAAAGTTAACACTGAGCGAAGTCGAAGTGTCAAAAGTCAAAAACTTGTGTTGTCAGCTTTTCCCTGATTGTGAATGGTATCTCTATTTACGCCGTGCTGTATTAGGTTGATTAGAACAATTAGTATAGCTAGTTTTGAGCAAGTACTTTCTCTTTTTAAATATCAAAAATTCCTCAACAATCTTCTGGCATAAACCTATGAGATGGTTCGCAAAAATAGCATTTACAACTACTATTAGTATTTTCAGCTTGCTAGGAAGCTCAGTTAACCAAGTGCAAGCTGCATCTCTGAACTATGCCTTTACACAATCAGGCTGGGAAGGGGGAGGTATCTTGTCTGGTTCATTTTCTGGTGTGGATCAAAATAATGATGGGTTAATTTACATAAGTGAGTTAAATACATTTGATTTGATATTTGCTGACAACTCCAAAGTTCCGCAAGAGAAATGGTCGGGTGTATCTAGTTTAAGTTCTTTTGGATTTAACTCTAGTAATTCTAAATTAGCTTTCTCAACTTCTGAAAATTTAGATGAGTATACTGCTAATATTGTTGGTTTACCTTATCTAAATTATATTGGCAAGCCTTTTCTCACCAACTATATTACCTCTTCTGAAATTCAACCGCTTGTAGTTGCAAAATCTATTCCCGAACCTACTTTTGGATTTGCTAGTTTAGCTGTCTTGAGTTTTGGCCTATTACTTAAATTGGGCAACTCCCGATGATGGTCAACAGCTAGCAAATACATCAACTTTACCTATTCTCGCTCACGGGTTTGGGCCTCATGGCGTAACTTGCGAGCGTATGCTTGACTATCTGTAAAAAGCTCGTTTTCTAGCTCTGGTGGCAAATCAAGATTACTACTCACTCTGGTTATACTCTGTATGTTTGGTTCTTAATTGATAGATGAATCAGGCTAGAATCAAAGGGCTGGGTCTGGAATTCTCGCTTGCTCAGGTGTCAATCATCCCTATAAACTTCTCTACGATGTCCTACTCTGATAACGGTTACTACTAAGACATCATCGGAAATATGATACAAAATCCGATAATCGCCTACTCTGATGCGATAACGATTTTCACCATTTTTTAATTTGCCGACACCATCAGGGCGAGGATCAAGAGCTAATTGTTGAATTTTGCTCTCTAGCCTTTCTTGAATATCTACGGCTAACTTTTTGAGTTGCTTAGATGCACTTTTTGAAATT
>NZ_JAIVFR010000515.1 GCF_020829685.1 Nostoc sp. CHAB 5715
AATTCTTCTAGTCTGAAACGTTTCATATTTGCAGGTGAAAGTAGGTGGTTACTCCGGCGTTTTTGCTGACAGTGGTCTGTATTCAATCAGACACCCTGTTTTTTCTTATTTAGGACTTACGCAAAAATCGCCCAAAAGCTTAATTTATCGAACCGCCAAGACGCCAAGAACGCCAAGAATTCGTAGAGCGTGCGTAAGTCCTAATTATCTAGAAGTCTGATTAAATAAGGGGAACCCTAAAAATCAACTTTTTAAGGCGAGCCACTGCGCCTAAGTCCTATTAGAAATAAGCAGCTAATCACAATTGCTAAAAGCATTAATGTGATGGGCTGTTTATTATTTCCAAGTGGAATTACACAAACAACGAGTGAAATGTATTTAGTGATCAAATAATACCAGTTAAATCCGCTTGTTACCAACTTTTTTGGTTAAGAAATGCTGACACAAAGCTAGAGCAAGTACATTTAAATTTTCTAAAAACCCTATTTTGCTTACTCAGCAAAGATTTTACTATAATATTGCCAGATAACTTCTAAATATCTAAAACTTTGCTTATACCAACAAAGTACTTTTTGAGTATCAATTTAACTAATTTTATTGGTATTGCGAGTGCTGCACTAATAATCTTGGATGCGATCGCTTCTACCGTTGGATAGAAAAAGCAGCAATGCTTGCGGCGGTAAACTACGCATCCAGGAGTGTGCATAACTGATCCGCTAAGACAATGTACATATAATTGTCTACTTGTATAAAATATAGACAATCATTTATGATATCAATCAAAAAAATTATTTGACATACGTCTAACGATAGATAGATTTTATTAAGTTAATAGTTTAGATTTGTAACAAGTTACACAGAAATAGGTAAAACACATGGCCAATATAGTTGACACCGCCGCTAATAATGGTTCTTTCACAACATTAGTTGCAGCAATCCAAGCAGCTGGTCTAGTAGATACACTGAAAGGCCCTGGGCCATTTACCGTCTTCGCACCTACTGATGAAGCGTTTAATAAGCTTCCAGCAGGTACAGTAGACTCATTACTTCAAGATATTCCAAAGCTCAAGAAAATCTTGACCTATCATGTAGTCTCAGGAAAAGTACTAGCTGCTGATGTAGTTAAGCTAAAGACAGCTACAACAGTTGAGGGTTCAGATGTAAAAATTGACGCTTCTAATGGCGTTAAAATCAATGATGCAACTGTTGCAACAGCAGATGTTGCTGCTGATAACGGTGTCATCCATGTGATTGACACAGTTTTGATTCCTGCATAAGCAAACGTCAGAATAGCGAATGCTATTTGTGGCGCGGCGACTACCTATAGTAGTTTCTCCATTACAGTCTGGTTGAATGTTTTTTAGTAAACACCAACTACCAATAAATCCATCTAGATAGTATCTAGATGGATTTGTTGTTTCGTGCGTTTATAAACGTTGCAATGCAACGTCTTTAGTATTTGATTAGGTATAATTAAATTTTTAGTTTTGCCAAACCTAAATAACGGATACCTTCGGGGGAAATATCAAAACGGCAAGGTAAGACTTCTAAACCGAGAGCGATCGCATCCCGTAATAATTTACCATATATAGGATCTGTGCGATCGCCAGGGCAGAACTCAGTACAATCACCGCGATTGATAAAGTAAAGCATCACCGCACGATTTAGAGGTAGCAGTGCCATTAGTTCTCGCAAATGCTTTTGTCCTCTTGTAGTCTCCGTGTCGGGAAATAAGGCTAGTCTCCCGTCAGACAAGGTTGTATTTTTCACTTCTAAATAAATCGGGCGTTCCTCGCCACTCCCGATTAAGAAAAAATCTACTCGACTTTTTTTATCTAGCCCATAAACCACCTCGCCCTTGATTTGGCTATAGTCGCCCAATTCTGGAAAAAGATGTTTCGCCAAAGCTAGCTTTACCACCCGATTGGGCAAAAAAGTATTTATGCCTACCCAAGTCGGCTCGTTGTCATATACCTGAATTAGTTCTAAAGTGTAAGCCAATTTGCGGTTAAGATTATCACTTTTAGAAAGCTGTACAGCACTTTGGGGAGTTGATACTCCAGTCATTGGCCCTGTATTTGGACAATGTGCTGTCACTATTTCGCCAGAAGTAAGTTGAACGTCAGCAAAAAACCGCTTGTAGCGTTTTAGCAGAATACCCGAATACAAAGGTGGGTAACTAAATATAGGCTCAATCAATACTTTCAACCTTTACGCTTTCTAAAATGCTCATTTAATGCTCAAACAAACTGTTTTCAGTGAATTATCAACTTTTTTGAGAATTATTTTATACTCAGCATCCATGCTCAATAGATGCTCAAAGTTTATTACCTCTGTCACCCTAAGTCTAGTATCTCAAGTTATTAAATAAGTTATTAAACAACTAGGAATTATAGCTAGGGATGGACATAAAAAAGCTCACAAGCAAGTGATGCCGTGAGCCAAGATATCTAATCTCTGATGTCTATTCCCCTAGCAGTTCTATTACCTCCTCAAGTTTGAGCTTTGCCTTGTATAGGTTGAGTAATTTCTCCTGCTCCCAACGTTGAGGAGCTTGATAGCGCTTGCCCTCCATCGTCAGCTTGATCAGCGCCGCTTGCTCATCGGTAGGTGAATTCATTTGATCAAGCGCGATCGCTATATCCTGGTAAGCTTCAAAGGATAATCGTCTCAGTCCCTTTCCCTCTTCCATCTGAGTAAGTGCGATCGCAGGGAATGCCATTAAAGAGGTAATCCACGAAGTCTTGTAACCAGCGTTGCCAGTTGGCTTGATGCCGTAACGCCTACACAAGTCTCTCAACTCGGCAATGGTTTTGATTTCAAGTTCTGACCGTGTGAACATAAAATAGAGTTACCCATTTGTAAAAGTGGTATCGGTGGTGAACCATTTCCACGTGAGAACACCACCGATTTAAAACTCTATTCGATTGGAAGCTATCGATTCAATCTATATTTACGTTTCTACATAAATGCCTAATCCAAAGGGAACACCTGAAAATTTACAACCAGGAAAGAGAAAAGGTGAGGAACCATTAACAGAGAAGATGAATATACGCATGACAAAATCTATGAAAGAGGAGGTACAACAACAGGACGATCCACCACAATTTTGCAGGGATGCCATTCAAGAGGCACTAGACAAAAAAAAGAGAGAGTGACTTATCTCCCTCTATGATCCTGAAATGTTAAACAACTTATTAAGTAACTTTTTTAAAAACTGGATATTCTAGTTCTTGCATAGCCCTATTGACTCTCTCCTTTGCAGTGCCGGAACGATAGCGGGCATTCAACCGCTCTCGCCACTTGTGATTGACTCATTACAAACTCACCATCTGGTAACTGAAAAACTTTTAACCAAATAATTTGATATCCCTACACGATAAGTAGTTGTAAACAAGTCTAGAAGCTTTATGCAGAAAGAAAGTAGGGTGAAAGACAATATTGGTTTCTGTTGTCTGTGCCTTGTCTCTTCTATAATTTTGAGATGTTAAATAACTTATTTAATAATTTATTGAACAACTTTAAAACTCCGCCTTGTGACAGAAACTGAATGAGAAGGAGTCAGAAGACAGAATTCAGAATTCAGAATACCCCAGCAGTCAAGTCAGGGGTAACAGTCACGGAAAGAATTTTTTCTTCTCCACGATAGCGACACGGAGAGCGAGTCTTCTCCCAAGGGGAGCCACTGCGGTCTTGGGGTAACGCCTAAGTGGAGCAAGTGGCGTGAGACGATGCCGCGCAACGAGCGTCTTAAAATCGCTTGCTCTAAACCTCCCTTGGACATCCAGGAGCTACAAATCCATGCTGGATTCTGGCTCCTGAATTCTGAATTCTTCTTCGGTAACTTTATATATCATAGAATGTCAAATTTTGTAGTTATATTTACAACAAATTAATAAAAAGTAGCATATACTAGGTGTTATAAGCCTCCCATAAAGAAAAATCCGGGAGAATTCCAACATGCAAGGAGGTAAATCCTATGCAAAAAGTGCAGACATCAACAGAATTAGAATATGCTTTTCTGTTTACTCTAAGAAAAGTAAATTCGATAAACCTAGAAGGTTTCAAGCCATTTTTTAGTAATATGCCTATTGACCCTTATATCAAAGGCAACTATCGTCAGAGGAGATTATCTCGGTTCACAGTCTCTGGAAATCAGTTAATCAAATTGCCTCATGGCTACTTCTTTCAAAGTAAAAAGTATAATCCATTAGCGGGCGACATAAGAAGAGAGTTTGCAGAATTAGATGATGCGCTCATAGAACTTGATATTTTTAGAAATCTTGTCTTAGCATTTAGTGATTCTTGTAAACTTCATCCTGAAGCTGAAATCGGAGTTCATCAAATTAGAATTATTTGTTCACCAGATAATTTTGGTAATCCAGCGCCTGAAGGTATCCATCAAGATGGGACTGATTTTATTGGCATCTTTTCAGTAGATAGAGATAATATTCAAGGTGGAGAAACACATCTGTATACTGCCAAAAGAGAAAAACCTGTATTTAGCAAAGTTTTAAATCCAGGGGAACTATTATTGGTCAATGACCATGAGTTTTTCCATTTTGCCAATCCTATAAAACCACAAACTGACGCTCAAGGAAGTTTTGATGTTTTTGTACTGACTTCTCCTAGCTTACTTTCAGGATAATTTTAGTTAACTGTAAATATTTTATAATCTAAGAGATATGGGGAATTGAATGTAGTCATTTCCCCAGCTTTTTTATTTGGGGAAATAATCGTGCTGGAATTCAATTAACTGAATCAACCAAACAAATGCCATGAATGACGAATTCTACAATAGAGGATTGGAAAAGGCTAGGCGAAAAGACTACGCTGGAGCAATTGAGGAATTTAACCATGCTTTACAACTGACACCTTACTTTACCGAAGCTTACTTACAACGGGGTTTGGCACATTATGATTCAGGAGCAATCCTTAAGGCTGTCTCAGATTATACCGAAGCTCTGAAGCTTAATCCTGAGAGTGTAGAGGCATATTATTGTCGTGGATTGGCTAGAGTGGCGCTGAAAAATTTACCAGGGGCGCTAGACGATGTTGAACGCGCTATTCGTCTCAATCTCAATTATGCTCCTGCTTATAATCTGCGGGGGATAGTGCGGCGCAAACAGGGTTATATTCAAGATGCGATCGCTAATTTTAAAAAAGCTGCTGGGTTATATCTGGAACAACAGGATAAAGACAATTGTCGTCTGTGTCTGGAACAAATTAAACAGCTACAACCCCAAGAATTACCTGTTGTACAGCAATCACGTTCTCCAAGTGCGCCCATTTTATCCACAAATGAATATTTTACGCAATTATAAGCAGGAGCATAATT
>NZ_JAIVFR010000516.1 GCF_020829685.1 Nostoc sp. CHAB 5715
TTGCCCCTGGTGTAGAATAGGGAAAAAGCATCTGTTTGATGCACTGGCACAATGGCCAGAAAAAGAAGTGGATATCCGATGGCATCCCTTTATTCTCGACAATACCGTTCCTGATGAAGGGTACGAATTTCACAGCTTTATGCAAAATAGAAAAGGCATAAAAGCCCAAGAACTGCAATATCTGTTTGATTCTACGCAATATGCAGGTGAGGTGGCTGGAGTCAAGCTAAATTTTGATAAAATCCGTTTGGCTGTCAATACTAAGCTTTCGCACCGACTGATTACACTAGCACCAGCAAAGGTAAAAAATGATGTCGTAGAAGCCATTTATAAAGCTTACTTTGAAGACGGTTTGAACATCGGAGATATTGAAGTTATGATTGCCATAGGTAGAGCTTACCAAATGGATTCTAGAGAATTACGGCTGCAATTGAGTGATGATGCTGCGGTTAAAGCTTTCGTGGCTGAATCAATATTTACTCGCCCCAATGGCATCAACAGCGTGCCGTTCTTCATCATTAATAATCAAGTCAAGATAAATGGTTCTCACTCAGTAGAAATGTTCCTTCAAGCTTTGAATCGTGCCTCACTTATAGATATATCAGCAAAAACATGGTAGTTGACATTAAGCAAAAAAGTAAATTCAATCTGCAACCAATTCATCAACGTGTTTCGGTTACTTTCAACTATGAGGTTTACTTCACCAAAAATTTATTTGAGTTGAAAAACCCCACCTTAGCCCAAGTGATTACAGCAGATGGGGAGACAAAGCCGAAGAAAGTTGTAGCGATAATAGACGCAGGAATATTGCAGCATCACCCGGAATTGGTTAAGCAATTAGTAGCGTATACCAAGTTTTATGCAGAGATATTAGCGATCGCAGCCGAACCAATGATAATTTCGGGAGGAGAAGCTGCTAAAAACGATCGCACTTTAGTAGATCAAATCCACCAACAGATTGAAGCAGCCGGATTATGTCGCCATTCTTACGTGTTAGCGATCGGGGGCGGGGCTGTGTTGGATTTGGTAGGATATGCAGCCGCAACTGCTCACCGGGGAATTCGCCTAATTCGGATTCCGACGACGGTGTTAGCGCAAAATGATTCCGGGGTTGGCGTAAAAAACGGCATCAACGCCTTTGGTAAAAAGAACTTTCTCGGCACATTTGCGCCACCTTATGCAGTTATAAATGATTCTGCCTTCTTGACAACCTTAGACGATCGCGATTGGCGTTCTGGAATCGCAGAAGCAATCAAAGTGGCGCTGATTAAGGATGCTAGCTTTTTTTATTTTATCCATTTGCACAGTGCAGCCCTGATGCAGCGAGACATGGATACCATGCAACAAGTTATCTATCGTTGCGCCCAGTTACATCTAGAACATATTGCCAATAGCGGCGATCCTTTTGAAATGGGTTCATCTCGTCCCCTGGATTTTGGACATTGGGCGGCTCATAAACTGGAGCATTTGACAAATTATCGCTTACGTCATGGCGAAGCAGTTGCGATCGGTATCGCTTTGGATAGCACTTATTCCTATTTAGTAGGATTGCTGGATTGTTCAGAGTGGCAACGGATATTAAATACTTTATCAGCGTTGGGTTTCACGTTATATGTGCCAGAACTGGCCCAGAAGTTATCACAATTGGAACATCCTGATTGTTTGTTTCGGGGTTTAACTGAGTTCCGGGAACATTTGGGTGGAGAATTGACTTTGATGCTGTTACAACGAATTGGAAAAGGAATTGAGGTTCATGAGGTGGATTTGTTTTTGTATAGGCAAGCAATATCGCTGTTGCGGGAGTTTTAGGATTGGATTTTAAATAGGGCTATTTCATTCTCATCTAGCCCGCCTCAGAATGAATTCTGAGGCTAATAGCAAAAGTCCACTAAAGTGGACTAAGAAAAGCTTTTAGTCCACTTTAGTGGACTTGGACTATGAGCCGCGGAACTTCAGTTCTGGGCGGTTTATGTCTAGAACGAAATAGCCCTGCCGATGGGCTATGAGTAAAATAGTAATTAGTTGCTGTTTTTCATCCACCTTATAAACAACTCGCCAGACACCAACTCGATAGCGAAAAAGACCGGCGAAATCACCTTTGAACCGCTTAATATTTGGATGTTCATAAGCATTCTGTCGCAGTTGGTCAAAACAACGGTTTAGTCGTTGGGCTAGTGATGCTTCTACTTCTTGATAAAACTTCTGTGCCTTGCGAGTCAGTACCAGTTCATACATGACGACGAATACTGTCAAATGACACCACTTCCCCAGCCTCAGCTTCCTGCATAGCTTCACGCAAAGCTTGCTCAAAACCAGGGACATTCAAAAGTTCCGCCGTCGCCTCATGTTCTTCTTTTTCTTCTAGATCAGCCAGAAAATCACTCACCAGCATCCAACCCACCCACCCAAAGCCGCGATCGCCTTCCAGGCTTCATTGGTGCAGTCTCTCACGGCTCCCTGGCTGCTAATTTAGACGAAGAACTCTATGGCGACTAAGCTTTTTATTGATACATGGGGCTGGCTCACGCTTGATGACAGATGCGATCGCTAAAATAACCGAAATCGCACCTGTAAACTGTTATAGAATTTTGAGTAGGAATTAGATTGCAAAACCGTATGCCAGAGTCTCAGACTATTGAAGCAATATATGAAGATGGAGTTTTGCGTCCACTGCAAACACTAAAAGGTGTGGCAGAACATAGTAAAGTTAAGATCATAATTGAGTACCAAGAGACTCCAAGCCATCCATTGTTACAGTTTGCAGGCATTCTAAGTGACGAAGAAGCTTCACAATTACAGGCTGTGATTCATCAAGAATTTGAGCAAATTGACTCCAATGGCTGGTGAAACGGCTCTGGACACATCCGTTGCTATTCGCTATCTCAACGGTGATGCGATGCCTACGGCGGCAAGGGACTTCCAAATAAAAAAATATACAACTATTTATTGTGGGGTGGGCGTCTCGCCCGCCCATAGTCAAAGGCGGGCAAGATGCCCACCCCACAAGATTGGATAATTTATTTCTTGGAAGTCCCCAAGCTACGCAGTTGCAAGAGTGATAGCCTTGCCAAATATCGTCCTACCATTACCTATTGTTGCTGAACTGTTGTTTGGAGCGGAAAATTCTGCCCGTTCCTTGCAAAACTTGACTCGCTATTTACAGTTCATTGAAGCTTGTGCCGTGGTTACAATGGGGCGACAAACCGCTACATCCTACGCCCAAACACGCCTTTCCTTAAAGCGCAAAGGTAGACCGATCCCAGAAAATGACATGTGGAACGGTGGTAATCATTACTCTCAAGAATACGGTGCGATCGCTAAAATAGCAGAAATCGCACCTATAAAAGTGCAAAAATCAGCCTTTGAGCCTCAACGTTGACCTTCTGAGGCTCGACGTTGACCTTCTGAGGCTCAACATTGACCTTCTGAGGCTCAACATTGACCTTCTGAGGCTCAACATTGACCTTCTGAGGCTCAACATTGACCTTCTGAGGCTCAACATTGACCTTCTGAGGCTCAACGTTGACCTTCTGAGGCTCGACGTTGACCTTCTGAGGCTCAACGTTGACCTTCTGAGGCTCAACATTGACCTTCTGAGGCTCGACGTTGACCTTCTGAGGCTCAATGTTGACCTTCTGAGGCTCAACTAACAAATATATTTAATTATTCCTGAATTTACAGGGGTGAGCGTGTAGTAAAATTTGCTCACCTCTGTAAAGTGATATCATGTCCGCGAAATTACCCATAATAAAAGAACCCCACCCCTAACCCCTCCCCGCAGGCGGGGAGGGGAGACAAAGCGCAGCTTTGGCGGGGTGGGGTTCCGAGTATTATGCTTAATTGCCCGGACATCATATGAAATATAGCGCTTCTCTGTTGAGTGTAATACAGACCTAACCCCCAGCCCCTTCCCTGCAAGGGAAGGGGAGTAAGATTCAAAGCCTCTCTCCTTTTAGGAGAGAGGTTTGGAGAGAGGTCAAAATGTATTGTATCCAAACGAGAACCGCTATATAACTTTAGACTTCTTTACTCAAAATCGACGAGGACACAACTATAAAGATAGGAAAGACCTTGCGGGTGGAAACGTTAGCTATGCCCACATCCGAGGGGCAAACTTCACTAACGCTAATCTCAAAGGTGTAAAAAATTTTATTTTTATTTTCTCGTAGTATTTACAAATTAAGTCATTTAATAGTAATCTTCTAGTGTCACAGGACTTACGCATTGATAGAAATACCAAATATAGATGGTTTGAAAAACCATATCTGTCGTAGGGTTTAGCATTGCTAAACCCCTACAACGCGCGTTTATTTACTATCCAAGAATAATTAATCAAAGCTTGAAACAACCTATTTTGGTAAATTCATACCATGATTAATTTGTACAGTGCGTAAGTCCTATGTGAATATTTATGCAAGGGGATCTTGATTTGATGAATATGATGAACTTTAAAATCCAAGGCTTTTTTACGACGTTAATAATTGGTACTGTGTCAGCATTGACCATTTCAGATGCTATCTCTCAAAAGGTGAACGCCCAAGCTACGCCTTCTTGTAATAATGCAACCATAAAAGGTAACTATGGAAGTATATTGACTGGGACGGTCTTAGGATTCCCTGTAGCTCAAGTTGGTTTAGTCAAAGTTGATGGAAGGGGAAATTTTCAAGGAATAGGGGCTAGTAGCGTTAACGGTACTGTAACTAAAAACGAAACAGGTTCAGGAACCTATAGTGTTAAACAAGATTGTACGGTGCAGCTAGTAGTAGGTCGTGATACTTATAGCGGTATCATTGTTGATGGTGGCAAGGAAGTCTTTTTCATCGCAACCGTTTCAGATTCAGTAGTTGTTGAGACTTGGAAAAAAGTGAACTGATTTACTCCATCTGTCCCAACGCTTGAAAATTAATGGGCGCAAGCGTTGCCCTGCTGCCCGAAAGATTGCACTTCCATTACTCCCGAAGCAATCACCATGTTGAAAGGGATATTTACAGGGTTAAGCTGAAAAACATCTAATTTGCATAACTGAATTAAACATAAGTCTTGTGGGGTGGGCATCTTGCCCGCCATAATTATGCAACTTAAATATAGAACAGCTTACCTGCGATCGCTTCGCTGGTAGAAGCGGGTAATAAATTATTGCCTGCGATTTCTAAATTATTCGGTTTACAGCTATTTTCAGGTAAATAGACTACGCAGTAGGGGCACAGCATTGCTCATACGTGTCAACTTAAGCTAGAAATCTATTATCTGTTAGCTTCCACGCCCGCCTTGGAATGAATTCCAAGGCTAATAGCTCAAGTCTACTGAAGTAGACTAAAAATTTTTCGGATTATTTAG
>NZ_JAIVFR010000517.1 GCF_020829685.1 Nostoc sp. CHAB 5715
CCCGACTTAAGCCTGTGAGGTCTTGCAAAATTCGCAAAGCGCGATCGCGTAACTTTTGATTTGTTACCGCCACGTCTACCATGCGATTACCGTAAACTTTGCCTAGTTTGACCATCACCCCAGTGGAAAGGATATTTAAAGCTAACTTCGTGACTGTACCAGCTTTCAGGCGAGTTGAGCCAGCGATTATTTCTGGCCCTGTTAATAGGCGAATGTCAATATCAGCATCAAAGCTAACTTGTTCTGCGGGAACACAGGCGATAAAAATAGTAGCAGCTCCTCGCTGACGAGCAGCATGAAGCGCACCGTGGACATAAGGCGTTGTTCCACCTGCGGTAATGCCAACTACGACATCTAGCTGGGTAATATGTCGCCCAGCGATCGCAGCCTCCCCATCTTCGATGCTGTCTTCTAAATCTTCCGAACTGCGTACCAGTGCGCCAGCACCACCAGCAATAATCCCCTGTACCAACTCTGGGGGTGTACAAAAGGTAGGTGGACACTCAGCAGCATCTAACACCCCTAACCTGCCACTTGTGCCAGCACCAATGTAAAATAAGCGTCCTCCGTGGCGCAAACGCTCTGCGGTGCTATCAATTGCTTGTGCCAACTGAATTTTCGCCGCCGCAACCGCCGCAACTGCTTTTTGGTCTTCGCTATTAAACAACTCCACCAATTCCAGAGAACTGAGCTGGTCTAAGTTAAGACTGTTAGGATTTACCAGCTCGGTTAAAAGATGCCCACGTTCCTGCAAGTTTGTCATTTGTCATTTGTCCTTTGTCATTTGTCCTTTGTCCGTTGTCATTTGTCAGTTAGCGACCAGTGACCAATAACCAATGACCAATGACCAATGACCAATGACCAATGACCAATGACCAATGACCAATGACTAATTACAACAATCCTTCCAATTTGCGACGCATCTTCTCTAGTTCAGAATCAGACAATTCTGGTTCTTCTAGTGGCTGTTGATTGAGAGGGAAGGGGTCTTCAACAGTATCCTCCTTCTGGGCATCTTCTTGCCAGTCGGTTTTTTCGACGTTAAGTTCTGGGGGAGTTACAACTAAATTGCTGTTTTCTGGGATAATTTCCCATTCATATCCAGCATTTTCGCAAAATTCCTTGATTTCCTCAGCATCGATCGGCTCTGGTGTAGGTGAGGGAAAATCCTGAGCTTCTAACATCAGGGCAAAGCGGGTGGCGTCGTCTTCTGACTCGAACATCAGAATTTTATTGCGATCGCCTTCCCGAATGGTATGAATTCCCTCATTTTCCGTTCGAGCATTAAAAATTAACACAAAAACACGCATTGGTGTAATCATCTGTCTTTTTTAAGGTCTATCCATATTAAAGTTCTACGTTGTGCCTCAGCGAAAGTCATAGGAACAATTTTCACTCTCTTCGGATCAGATTTACCTGAAAACGCCAATATTATGAAGCATAAGTATTGGATTAAGCAAATACCGTAACTCAACCAATGGGGTCTTTGGTTTAGTTGGCGTATCCTGGAAATGGCATACTGAATCAGCGTGCCAGTTAATGCTTGTGTGTGCCAGCGACATCTGGCAATTAATAATGTAAAAGCAAATGACTAAATCTCCCAATCAAGATATTCCCTCACCGTGTCCTATCCACAAGCGTCTATGGTTGCTGGTGTTGAGTCGGGGTAGCATTGCTTTGGGCGGACTTTTGCTGTTAGGAGTTATTGTCGGTATTTGTCGGTTGTGGACTTTTGTCCAAACAGAGTTAACGCCTTTAGCACAACAAAGTCTCACTACTACACTCAACCGTCCGGTAAAACTGGGAAAAGTCACACAATTTTCGTTAACGGGAGTGCAATTTGGGGCTTCAGCTATCCCAGCGACATCCACAGATCCAGATCGGGCCGTAGTAGAAGCTGTAGAGGTGGGTTTTGACCCGTTACAACTAATCTTTAACCGCCATCTAAAGCTAGATGTTACCTTAGTCAACCCAGATATTTATATTGAACAGGATAACCAAGGGCGCTGGGTTTCCACTAATATAGCGTCGTCGCGTAAAGACGCCGCTATTAAAACCGATTTAGACAAATTATGGTTTCGCAATGCCAAGCTGACATTGATGCCAAGGAGAGCAGGGGGAGATGAGGGAGCAGGGGGAGCAGGGGGAGCAAGGGGAGATGAGGGAGTAGGGGGAGCAGGGGGAGCAGGGGGAGATGAGGGATCAAGATCCCCCTCATCCCCCTCATCCCCCTCATCCCCCTCATCCCCCTCATCCCCCGTAACATTTTCTCAACTGAACGGTTCTGCCCAACTTTTAGCAAATAACCAGTTGATCAGGTTTGATGTGGGGGGGCAAGCAGACAGTGGTGGCAGTATTTCTATTCAGGGAGAGACGCGTTCTAGGGTGCTAGCAGGGAACTTTCAAGTGCGATCGCAAGACTTCCTGGTTGCGGATATTTCTCGGTTAATTAAGTTACCAGTGAACTTACAGGCGGGTCGAGCCAATGGCGACTTGTTAGTTAGGTTAACACCAGGACAGCGAACTTTATTGTTTGGCAGCGCTGTTGTGCAAGGCGTAACAGTTCAAATACCTAAAGTCCCGCAACTGTTGAGCAATAGCCAAGGAAATCTTCGCTTCCAGGGAACGGAGTTGCAGTTAAACAATGTTACTAGCAACTACGGCAAAATTCCCTTAGTGGCTACGGGAATCATCGACAATCAAGCAGGCTTTAAGTTGGCAGCGCGTGTAAATGCGGTGAGTTTGGCTAATGCCCAAGAGACTCTCAAGGTAAAACTACCTGTGCCGATCGCTGGACAAGTACAAGCTGATTTGCAGATTACTGGATCAACTACCCAACCAATTCTCTCAGGCACAGTTGCCACAATCCAAACTGCTCGGATTGATAAAGTTGATTTTAATACCATTAGTAGTAAGTTTGAACTTGCTACTAGTTCCTCTTTAATTACCCTGAAAGATATTCAAGGTAAAGCTAAAGTTGGTGCTGAAATTACGGGCGCTGGCACAATTCAACTCGGTAAAAACCCTCAACTGGATATAAATTTTGCTGCCAAGAATGTTCCAGGGGATGCGATCGCAAAAGTTTATGAAATAACACCCAACTTTCAAATTGGCAATGTCTCAGGTACAGCCCAACTAACTGGCGCTCCCACCAATGTCCAAACTGCGGTACAATATCAAGCTCCTAACGGAACTTACCCTGGAACGGGTGAAGTTGCAATTGCTCCAAATCGCAATGTCTCTTTCCGCAATGTGGCTCTGAATGTAAGTGGTGGTACTGTCCGGGCAACTGGTAGTTACGCCAATCAGCGTTGGCAAGCTGTGGCTGTTGCCTCTGGGGTAAAATTGCAACCCTTTGTAGACAAAAGTCAACTGCAAAATGTCTCTTTGGCAGAAGCACAGTTTAATGGTCGTCTCATTCTCTCAGGCAGCACAGCACCATTTAAAATTGCCACGATTCGCACTGATGGTGGAGGAGTTCAAATTGGTGGCGGCACAGTTGCAGTTTCTAATATCCAACTGCAAGACCAAAGCTTCTCTGCTCAACTTGTAGCTAATGGTGTGCGGTTGGGACAAATATTGAAACAGTCTCCCCCAGCTTTAAATAACCCATTGGCGGGTACGTTCCAAATCGCAGGCAACAGAGATAATTTCAGCCTAAAAACCCTCCGTGGCAGTGGCGAGGGTCGCCTTGCTATTGGCGATGGTACGGTTAGAGCCTCTAATATTCAAGTGGCGAATGGTGTCTATCAGGCGCAAGTTCAAGCAAATAATGTGCCTGTGCAGCAGTTGGCAACACTACCAAAGCAGTTCCAGGGAGCGTTAACTGGTCAGTTCAACGTCGCGGGTTCTGTTGATTCTTTTAAGCTGCAAACTATTCAAGCCAACGGTCAAGCGCAGGTAAATGTTGCGCGTGGGACTATTACAGCCTCTAATGTCCAAGTGGCGAATGGTGTATATCAGGCGCAAGTTCAAGCAAATAATGTCCCGTTGCAGCAGTTAGCAGTAGTACCACCGCAGTTGGGAGGGACGTTAACTGGTCAAGCAAACGTGGCGGGTTCTGTTGAGTCGTTCCAACCGCAAACTATCCAAGCCAGTGGTCAGGGACGGGTGAATCTTGCAGGTGGAACGATCGCAGCCTCTAATATCCAATTGGCTAATGGTCGCTATCAAGCTGTAGTTAATGCTGATGGTGTGCAATTAAATCGGTTAAATCAGCAATTGCGGGGTCGGTTTGGCGGTCAGTTGCAATTAGCTGGCACATTTGGATCATCCAAATTAGCTGATGTACGTGCTGCTGGACAGGTGCAATTATCCCAAGGTTTCCCTGGTCTTGAACAACCCCTGACGGCTGCGATCGCTTGGAGTGGTGAAAGGCTTACCATTGAGCGAGCAACTGCTCCCGGATTAAGTGTGACTGGTAACATATTAGCCAATGCAAGAAAGGCAGGTATACCGGAAATTACTGCCCTAAATCTCAACGTTCAAGCGCAGAATTACAACTTAAAACAGTTACCGATCAATCTTCCTAATCAGGTTGCTGTGGCGGGGAGCGTAGATTTTAATGGTCAAATCACTGGTAAACTGCCCTTGACAAATGTGGTAGGGCAAATTAATTTACGAGACTTGGTTGTTCAAAATATTGCTTTTGAGCCGTTGTTAACTGGAAACATCGATTCAGCACAGGGACGCGGTTTAAATTTGAACTTGGCAGGAAATAGAGATCGCCTGGCCTTCAATTTAGATGCCAATAATCGCCCGAAATCCTTCTTAGTAAAATGGCAGCAAGCATCAGCTATAGGTAATGTTCAAGGGAATGATTGGGCGCTCAAAGTTGCAAATTTCCCCTTACAAATATTGAATTTGACTCCACCAGCAATTGCTCAACTGGGTACTGGTAAGATAGCTGGCTTGTTAACAGGGGATTTGCTATTTAATCAGCAGACATTGGCAGCTACAGGGAATCTAGCGATCGCTAATCCGCAAATTGGCCGGCTTCGGGGCGATCGAATAGCTGCTCAATTTCGCTACAGTGATGGGAAAGGCACAGTTACGAGTAGCGAATTTGTCAAAGGCAAAAGTAGCTACGCCCTTGTCGGTACTTTTGCTCAAAGCTCTAAAGGGCCTCAACTACAAGGTAAACTGAACGTCAACCAGGGAGAGATCCAAGATGTTCTAACTGTAGCGCAGATATTTGATTTACAAAACTTGCCAGGTGGTTCAGCAGAAATCTACGGCACAGCAGAGGATTTAACCACCACCCCCCAAGGAGCGCCAAATCAACCTTTATTAACCCAAATCCAACGATTTTCTGAAATTGAAGCTTTG
>NZ_JAIVFR010000518.1 GCF_020829685.1 Nostoc sp. CHAB 5715
ATCTACAGCAACAATAACAGCCAAGTCTCCAATGCAGTTCAAGTAACTTTCACCCCTCCAAGCGACCTCGTAGTTACAAACGTCACCTCGCCCACCACAGCGAAATCTGGTAACAAAATTGACATTTCCTGGACAGTAGCAAACTCCGGTACAGGTGATGCTACTAGCGGTTGGGTGGATGAGGTATTCCTCAAACAGGTAGATTCTGGGGGACAATTAATTTCATTGGGAACGTTTAGATATGGTAACGGTCTTCAAGCAGGTAAATTCTACACACGTTCTGAACAGTTTACCCTGCCCTCCACCCTGCAAGGACTGTACGAAGTTGAAGTTAAGACTAATGCTGACAATTCATTGTACGAATCCACCGCTACAGGTAACAACACCAACAGCACAACTCCCAATAATCTCCTGGTCAGCTTAACTCCCCGTCCTGACCTACAAGTAAAATCAATTATTGCACCCACTACCGCGAATGCTGGTGGCACAATCTCTCTGGAATTTATCGTTACCAATCAAGGTACTGTTGGCACCATCACCCCCAACTGGCAAGATAAAGTTTATTTGTCTTTGGATGACAAAATTAGCTACGATGATTTGTCCTTGGGTAGCTTTAGCAATGCAACTGCCTTGGGAACTCTTGAAAGCTACCGCACCCTTGCCAATACCTTAGTGATTCCCAAGTATTTCCGGGGTGAAGCTTACTTGATTGTTGCCACAGATGTCAACGCACAAGTAGACGAATATCCCCAAGAATCGAACAACATCAAGGCAGTCAAGTTAAATATCAATTCTCTGCCACCTGCCGACTTGGTTACAAGTCAAGTGATAGCTCCCACACTCGCATTTGAAGGTTCCAAGATTAAAGTTCGTTACACCGTCACTAACTCCGGTATTGGTGAAACCGACCGCGATAGTTGGACTGACACTATCTGGTTAACCCGCGATAAAAATCGAACAGCAGCAACTAATGTCACCAGTACACCTGCTGACTTAATTGTCACTTCTGTCAAGACCTTGCCGCAAAACTTCTCCGGGGAACGCACCACAGTTGAGTGGACGGTACAGAACGTCGGCGCAGATATCTGGTCAGGAACACGCTACTGGTACGATGAAATTTGGGTTTCCCCTGACCCCACCTTCATTGCTGATAGAGCAACTAAAGTTGGATTTGTCCCCTACAGTTCCCTTTCTCCATTACGCACAGGTGAAACTTACACCCAAAAGCAAGATATTATCCTACCTGCGGGAATTAATGGCGAATACTATATTTACGTAAGTACCGATTACAGCTACGATTATAATACCAGACGATTCCGAGGTGAAATTCCCAATAGCGGTGGTGACAACAATTCCTATAGTGGCAGCTTTGAATATCGTGTATTTGAAAACCCGACAAATAACGGGAGCAAAGAACTCATTGGTGTAACTTATCGAGAACCAGATTTACAGGTTAGTAATTTAATAGTTCCAGAAATACCGCCAACTTCCAGTCAAACAATTACTGTAAACTGGACTGTCAGCAACACAGGTACCCGCGACACTAGAGAAAATTCCTGGTACGACCGCATTTATCTCTCCCGTGACGAGTCTTTAGACTTAAATGACACATTACTGCGAGAGTTTGCTCATCGCGGCAGCCTACAGCAAGGACAATCTTACACACAAACAGGTGAAATTACTCTCCCTGATGGTGTTGATGGTGATTTCTATTTATTAGTATTTACTGACTCAAACGTTGGTAGTAGAGGCCGCAACCTTTTCGTTGAAAGCAACTCGACTTTTGCTCGTGTACCTGAATTCCAGGATGAAGGCAACAACATTACTGCCAAGCCTTTGACGGTCGGCTTACAGCCCCCACCAGATTTGCAAGTAACTTCAGTTATTATCCCAGAACGCAGCACTACCGGACAAAGCTTTAATCTGAAGTACACAGTCACTAATAAAGGGACTGGCGATACACCTACTAGACAAAATCGTTGGAATGATTTAATTTACCTCTCAAGAGATGAATTCTTAGATAACATCAGCGATCGCTATTTAGGATATGTAGAACATACTGGCGGCTTAAGTACTGGTAGCAGCTACACAATTAACAAAACTCTACAGTTGCCCAACGACCTTGTTGGTTCTTACTACGTTTTTGTAATTACTGATGCACCACAAAACAACGGACGCGATATCGTATTTGAAGGCACTAAAGAAAGCAACAATGCATCTTCCAGTATCCAACCCTTGATTCTAGAACTGCCACCGCCAGCAGATTTACAGGTAGACGAAATAAGCGTCCCCAGCAATGCTAAATCAGGCGAACAGATACAAATTAGCTGGAAAGTCACAAACTACGGCGACAACCCGGCTAGCGGAGAGTGGAGTGATGCAGTTTACTTATCAACAGATGCAGTTTGGGATATCAATGACCGAATAATTGGCGAGTGTCCCACAATGGTAACTTAGCAAAGAATGCTGACTACACTTCAACCCTGACAGCAAATCTGCCACCAGCAATTCCAGGACAATATCGCATCATTGTTAGACCCGATATCTTCAATTCTGTTTACGAAGCCGAGAATGAGTCAAACAACCGCACTACATCTGCTAACCCGCTCAACGTTACCGTTGAGCAGTTACAGTTAGGTGTAGCGAAAGAAACAACCCTCAGTACTGGACAGGAGAGGCTATTTGAAATTAACCTCCAAGCAGGTCAAACCCTGCGCGTCAACGCCAGTTCTGCTGCAAGCCTTGCTGCCAACGAGGTGTTCGTCCGCTTCGGGCAAGCACCCACAAGTATTGTATATGATGCTGCATACACAGGGGTATTAGGGCCAAATCAATCAGTCATCATTCCCACCACTAAAACTGGGACTTACTATGTACTAGTGCGCGGTTATGCAGAACCCAGCAATAACACGCCCCTGTCCTTGTTAGCAGATGTCCTACCCTTTGAAATTACTGATGTCGTTACCGACCGAGGTGGAGATAGCCGCTACGTAACCACCAATATTATAGGCGCACAGTTCCAGCCAGGAGCAATTGTGAAACTGGTACGTCCTGGAATTGCCGAATACAACCCAGTCAGATACCAGGTCATTGACAGTACGAAAATTACTGCCATCTTCGACCTCACAGATGCACCCCACGGTCTTTACGATGTTAAAGTCATCAACCCAGATGGTCGAGTGGCAATTGTTCCCTACCGCTACTTAGTTGAACGGGCAATTGAACAAGATGTCACCATCGGGTTGGGTGGCCCAAGCATCCTCGCACCTGGAGATACAGCAACTTACGGTGTCTCAGTCCAAAGTTTAACTAATATCGACACCCCCTACGTACATTTTGCTATCGGCACTCCTGAGTTGGGAACAAACACAGAAGTCTTCAATCTTCCCTACACGGAGTTTAGCTCAAATCTGCGCGGCAACCCAGAAGGCGTTTTGCAAGATGTGCCTTGGGCCAGTCTCATCTCCGATATCAATACCAATGGCGAAATCTTAGCACCAGGTTATGTCCTCGACCTCCCGAACGCCGGATTTGTTGGTCGCACATTTAACGTTCAAACTTACCCTGGACTCCAAGATGAACTGGCCAAAGACCCCACAGGTTTAGAAGGACTGCCAGACGATACAATTGCTTTCCGTTTCCACATTTTAGCGACAGCAACGGCAATGACTCGTGCTGAATTTGTTCAAGAACAAACTACTTCAGCACTGCGGCTGCGAAATGCTATCCTACTTGACCCAACAGCTTCGGTTGCGCTGACTGTGCTAGCTGCGGATGCTAACACTTGGACAAACGCATATTTAGCAGCCTTAGAACAAGCTGGATTATTACGCCCTGAAAACCAAGCACCGCCAATTCGGGAAAATCCCCAAGTAATTAGCTTGATGGCGACACTCGCCACTGGTTTACTGCTGGGGCCTGCGGGAAATCAAATTATCTCTAGTAACAATTTAGTCAACTTCTTTGAGCAAGTCCGCAAATGGTATGGTAATAATCCCAGTTTAAGAGAACAAGAATCGGCTGTTGACCTCAAACAATACGATTTAGGTCTGTCGCAAAAAACCCACGCCCAATCTTTCAACGTCTACGTTCCTTTTGGGGATGCTAGGGTTGAACTACCCCAAGGTGTTGCTGTACCACCTCCCAGCTTTGGTAGCTTCTTCAACAGTGCTGTCACTACCAGCAATCTCGCTACCCTAACCGGCCCCTTGGGCTATGGGATGGAAAATATCATCCCTGTGGGTACAGCACTCCCCTACACAATTCGCTTTGAAAATGCCGCTGCTGCTGACAGTAATGTTGGAGAAGTGCGGATTGTTACCAAACTTGATGATGACCTCAATCCGCGTACCTTCCAATTAGGTTCTCTGCGCCTGGGCGATATTCAGATTCACATTCCTACAGGACGTGGCACTTTCTCTGGGGATTTTGATTTTACCAGCAGCAAAGGCTTTATTTTACGGGTAAGCGCTGGCTTAGATGTAATTTCTAACACTGCTACTTGGTTAATCCAAGCAATTGACCCGAATACTGGGGAAGTGGTGCAAAACCGCGATATTGGTTTATTGCCACCCAATAAAGCCAACGGTGTTGGCAGTGCCTTTGTCAGCTACACCATTCTCCCCAAAACTGGTAGTGCGACTGGAACAGAAATTACCAGCGCTGCCAGAGTAATTTACAATACCGCTGCCCCCTTAGACACGGCAGAAGTCACCAACATTATTGATGGTACTGCCCCAACAACTGTACTCAGCGCTACACCATTAGTTGCAGGTGGTTCTGATTATTTGGTGAAGTGGACAGCAACTGATGATGCAGCTGGTTCTGGAATTAAGCACGTAACTGTTTATGTCGCTGAAGATGGCGGCGATTTCCAGATTTGGCAGCAGCAAACCACCTCAACGAGTGGTGTTTATGTTGGTCGTAGCGGACATAGCTATGAGTTTTTGGCACTGGCTACTGACAATGCAGGCAATAAAGAACAACCATCATTAGGAATTAGCGCCCCCAATGATGGTTCTGCGGTTAACTTAGGGACTTTACCCACAGTTGAGAAAACGACTCAACCTCAGTTGGGTGCGCCACCTCTACCCCAACCGCAACCATCAACAAATCAACTATTCTTAGAAGCAAAACTTGGCATTCCATCTGCCACACCCACAAGCCCATCTGAGTTTAGCAGTGTTTTGCGTCCCTTCATTGCGCAGTCACTTTGACGGTTAACCGGTCACCATTGCGGCATTTCTCCGTGGAGATGGTCTGCTGGAAGGCCAGCAATGAATTGGGCACCACCGCAGACGGCAACTTTGCAGCACAACCCGAGGTCCC
>NZ_JAIVFR010000519.1 GCF_020829685.1 Nostoc sp. CHAB 5715
CAGAAGTCAGAATTCAGGAGCGGAGCCGGAGACGCTCCGCCTCCGGTCAGAATCAAGACGCTCGAAGACTCGCTTTCCGCTTCGCTTACAGTCGGGGATTCAGACCCGCGACTTTCTTGTTGACCACCAAATCTACGATTTGGTGGGGGTTTTAAACCCGGTTATTCAGACGCTCCTACGTCGCTAACGCTACGCTATCCGCTTTTTCGGTCAAAATTCATTCTGAATTCTGACTCCTGACTCCTGAATTCTATTCGATAAATCCATAATGGAATTTGCCGTAGGAGCGCACGTCTGTAACTCTGTGCGCCCCTACTACAATTAGCTTGACATGATTCCAGCAATATGTTAATAATTATAGTTTGTGGAAACTTTACTTCTTAATTTAAGCTCTTGGCTAACGTCATTGTCATAGGTGCCCAATGGGGCGATGAAGGAAAAGGTAAAATAACTGACTTACTCAGCCGTTCCGCAGATGTTGTGGTTCGTTACCAAGGGGGTGTCAATGCTGGACACACGATTGTAGTTAAAGGTCAGACCTTTAAGCTACACTTGATTCCCTCTGGTATTTTATATCCAAATACCGATTGCATTATCGGCTGTGGAACAGTTATTGATCCACAGATTTTGATTGCAGAACTCGACCAATTAAAAGAACTAAATATTTCCACTGACCACCTGCTGATATCTGAGACAGCCCACGTAACGATGCCTTATCATCGCTTGATTGACCAGGCATCGGAAGAACGACGGGGAAGCCATAAGATCGGCACAACAGGTCGGGGCATTGGGCCGACTTATGCTGACAAATCTGAACGTACAGGCATTCGGGTTTTAGACTTGATGGATCCGAATGGGCTACGTGAGCAGTTGGAATGGACGATTAATTATAAAAACGTCATTTTAGAAAAGCTTTACAACTTGCCACCTCTAGATGCACAAGAGGTGATTGAGGAGTATTTGGGATACGCAGAACGGTTGCGCCCTTACGTTGTTGATACATCGTTAAAAATATCCGATGCGATTCAACGACGGCGGAATATTTTGTTTGAAGGCGCACAAGGTACGCTCCTTGACTTAGATCATGGAACTTATCCCTATGTCACCTCCTCTAATCCTGTGGCCGGGGGAGCTTGCGTTGGTACAGGGGTAGGGCCGACAATGATTGACCGGGTAATTGGAGTGTCGAAAGCCTATACGACACGAGTGGGAGAAGGGCCATTTCCCACGGAATTGGATGGAGAGTTGGGAGAATTGTTGTGCGATCGCGGTGCCGAATTTGGCACAACCACCGGACGCAAACGCCGCTGCGGCTGGTTTGATGCTGTCATCGGTCGCTATGCCGTGCGAATTAACGGCATGGATTGTATGGCGCTCACCAAACTGGATGTCCTCGATGAATTAGAGGAAATCCAAGTTTGTGTTGCATATGACATAGATGGTCAACGCAGCGAACACTTCCCCACCAGTTCTCGTCAATTTGCTAGATGTCGCCCCATCTACAAAACCTTACCAGGATGGAAAGTGTCAACAACCCACTGCCGCAGCCTGGAAGACTTGCCACCGCAAGCACTGGACTATCTAAAATTCCTCGCTGAATTGATGGAAGTCCCGATCGCGATCGTCTCACTAGGAGCAAGCCGCGATCAAACCATAATCGTAGAAGACCCCATCCACGGGCCCAAACGTGCTTTATTGCAGGCCGACGGCACACCTGCTACCCTGCTCAGTGCGTAGGGAATGGGAGATGAGGGAGATGAGGGAGATGAGGGAGATGAGGGAGATGAGGGAGATGAGGGAGATGAGGGAGATGAGGGAGATGAGGGGACACGGGGACGCAAAGACGCGGAGAATAATCAATGCCCAATGCCCAATGCCCAATGCCCAATGCCCAATGCCCAATGCCCAATGCCCAATGCCCAATGCCCAATGCCCAATGCCCAATGCCCAATGACAAATGACAAATGACAAAGGACAACTTCTATGGCTATTACAGTCGAATCTCAAAAACGTCCAGAAGGCAGCAAGCCAAGAGCTTTGCGCCGTTCTGGACTGATACCTGCCAATTTGTATGGTCATAAGGGTACAGAGTCCATTTCTTTGACCATTGATGCTAAAACTGTTGAGCGCTTGCTCAAAAGAGTTTCAGTCAACAATACATTGATTGAGTTAAATGTTACTGATGTACCTTGGCGCGGCAAAACTTTGCTGCGGGAACTTCAGATCCATCCAGCAAAAGGTACGCCTTACCACCTCAGCTTTTTCGCAGTTGCAGGCCACGGCGACACAACTGTAGAAGTGCGGTTGCGTTTTGTGGGAAATGCTGTTGGTGTTAAACAAGAAGGTGGTGTGTTAGACACCGTAATCACCGAATTGCAAGTGACTTGTGCGCCAGAAAACATCCCAGATGTAATTGAAATCGATGTCTCTAACCTGCAAATTGGAGACAGCTTGAGTATTAGTGATATACCCTTTCCTGAAGGTGTAACACCTCTAGCTGAATCGGAGCGAGTTGTTGTGAGCGTTTTGCCACCACAAATTAGCGCTGAAGATGCTGGGACAGAGGCTGAAACAGCTTCTTAAGCTAGTACAGCACGGCGTAAATCCACTCACTATCTCAATTAAGCAGACAAGGGGCTTAATCAATTGATTAAGCCCCTTACTCATCATGATAGCGGTGCCGTTATACTGTTTCACTTTAATAATGATACAAATACGTTGGTACGGGCACAGCAATGCTCATTGGTGTCAACTTAAGCTAGAAATAGCTTAACTGTTGGCTTCCTTACCCGCCTTGAACTTTAGTTCAAGGCTAATAGCTAAAGTCTACTGAAGTAGACTAAAGATTTTTAGAAATTTAGTCATCTTTTAGATGACTTTCGCTATTAGCAAGGAACTGAAGTTCCTTGCGGGACATGGCTTTTACGTTAAGTTGACACGTATGAGCTTTTTCTGTGCCCCTACGAGAAATCTATATGTATCAAAGTTTGTGTGAAATGGTATTAGGCTAAAGCCATAACGCACCCTACTGGCTTAATTACGAATTACTTTAACGTGCATCACCAATCAAGACAAAGGTTTTTAATATCTGCGGGTGTAGTTTCAAATAGTTCTGCTACTTCAGGGAAACGGTGGGAGATATTTTCGGCTTGTGAGTAAACTTGTTCTTCTAATTGCCGAATTTGTTGGGATAAAGCTTGAGAAAACTTTTCTTGCAGTTGTTGTCGCAAAGATTCCATTTGGAGAGATTGTTGCAAATTAGTAATGGCTTGGGTTGGTCGATTTGTACTTTGGAAGAGTACACCAATATTACCCAAGGTGACAGCTTCACCAGAGCGATCGCCCACAGCCCGCTTAAGGGGCAGAGCTTGGTTGTAGAAATCGAGTGCTTTTTGCTTTTCTTCTAAATCGTTGTAGACTTTACCGATGTTATTGAGTGTGCGAGCCTCACCAGAGCGATCGCCCACAGCACGCCAAAGGGGCAGAGCTTGGTTGTAAAAATCGAGTGCTTTTTGCTTTTCTCCTAAAGTGTCGTAGACTAGACCGATGTTATTGAGTGTAGTCGCTTCACCTGAGCGATCGCCTACAGCCCGAATAAGGGGCAGAGCTTAGTTGTAAAAATCGAGTGCTTTTTGCTTTTCTCCTAAATCGTCGTAGACTTTACCGATGTTATTGAGTGTAGTCGCTTCACCTGAGCGATCGCCCACAGCACGCAAAAGGGGCAGAGCTTGGTTGTAAAAATCGAGTGCTTTTTGCTTTTCTCCTAAATCGTAGTAGACTAGACCGATGTTATTGAGTGTAGTCGCTTCACCTGAGCGATCGCCCACAGCACGCGAAAGGGGCAGAGCTTGGTTGTAAAAATCGAGTGCTTTTTGCTTTTGTCCTAAAGCGTTGTAGACTGCACCGATGTTATTGAGTGTGCCAGCCTCACCAGAGCGATCGCCCACAGCCCGAATAAGGGGCAGAGCTTGGTTGTAAAAATCGAGTGCTTTTTGCTTTTCTCCTAAATCGGAGTAGACTAGACCGATGTTATTGAGTGTAGTCGCAACACCTGTGCGATCGCCCACAGCACGTCTTAGGGGCAGAGCTTGGTTGTAAAATTCGAGTGCTTTTTGCTTTTCTCCTAAAGCGTTGTAGACTGCACCAATGTTATTGAGTGTAGTCGCCTCACCTGTGCGATCGCCCACAGCACGTTTTAGGGGCAGAGCTTGGTTGTAAAAATCGAGTGCTTTTTGCTTTTCTCCTAAAGCGGAGTAGACTGCACCGATGTTATTGAGTGTAGTCGCCTCACCTGTGCGATCGCCCACAGCACGCCATAGGGGCAGAGCTTGGTTGTAAAAATCGAGTGCTTTTTGCTTTTCTCCTAAATCGGAGTAGACTCCACCGATGTTATTGAGTGTGCGAGCCTCACCTGTGCGATCGCCCACAGCACGTCTTAGAGGCAGAGCTTGGTTGTAAAAATCGAGTGCTTTTTGCTTTTCTCCTAAATCCTTGTAGACTTTACCGATGTTATTGAGTGTAGCCGCAACACCAGAGCGATCGCCTACAGCACGCCAAAGGGGCAGAGCTTGGTTGTAAAATTCGAGTGCTTTTTGCTTTTCTCCTAAAGCGTCGTAGTTACGCCCAAGCCCAAGCAGTGCAGTTGCTTCAATTTTTTGGTCTTTGAGTTCTCGCGCAATGGTTAAAGCCTGCTGTAATATTTGTATTGCCTGTTGGTGTTCCTGTTGTTGTGTCAGTTTTCTCCCTTGCTTTAGCAGTCTTTCTGCTTCTTGCGCTTGGGAGTTTTGAGTTTGTCCCCAGGTGGGTTGAGCCATTAGCATTACTGTTATAGGCGTTAGATAAACGCCCAAAGCCAAAAAACTGGTGAGAATTTTTTTCATAGAATAGCGCAGAGGTAGCTGTTTTCAATTGGGTCTAGAAGCTGTCGTTACCAACATCGTGATCTTTGTGATGAACATTGCAATGTTTCTTATTAATATCGTGATGTTTGTGATGAACATTGCAATGTTTCTTATTAATATCGTGATGTTTGTGATGAACATCGTGATATTTGTTATTAACATCGCAATGTTCCTTATTAATATTGCGATGTTTGTTATTAACATCGTGTCTGTCGTTAGGAACGTCAAAATGGTTAGGGGTATAGATGTACGCATTGGTGTCAACTTAACGTAAAAGCCATGTCCCGCAAGGAACTTCAGTTCCTTGCTAATAGCGAAAGTCATCTTTTGATGACTAAATAATCCGAAAAATCTTTAGTCTACTTTAGTAGACTTTAGCTAAAAGCCAAAGAACTTTAGTTCGAGGCGGGTGAGGAAGCTAACAG
>NZ_JAIVFR010000051.1 GCF_020829685.1 Nostoc sp. CHAB 5715
TAACAGCACCCCGTTCTTCAATTCGACGTTCAAACTCGCCGCTAGCTAGTCGTTCTGTTCCCTTAAAAATCATGTGCTCTAAAAAGTGAGCCATGCCGTTAATGGCATCAGATTCTATGGCTGAACCAACTTTAATCCATAAGTTGAGGTTTACAGCTTCAACCGGCATCTGCTCTGCTATGATTGTCAAACCATTGGGCAACTGATGCAGAGTTGGGGTATTAAGACGAGGAAGTTTCCGCAGGGTTGAAGTCATTGCTACTTGTGTGAGGAGCTACATTACTCCTTTATCTTATCCGTGACTGAAAAATCAGATAAAAAGACTACTAAGAGGTTTGGCGTTGCATATTTGCGGGATGATTTTGCTAGTTTTGTGGGATGGGCCGAAAAGCCCGTCCCTTGTATTTCAGGGCGGGCGAGACGCCCACCCTACAAGAATCATCCCTTGATTCAGCAACGCCAGAGGTTTTACTACGCAAAACCTGTCCCTCTCCGAGTCGGAGCTACGGTGTACACACAAGTCATTCAAAATTCTGTTAGGAAGAAAACTAGATATCACAAGGGTTTGAGAGTGTATATCTGTCGCATTCTTTTTTCAAATTGGTAAGTAGATGGACAAAAATATTTACAGTCATTGCGAGCGTTGCGTTCGCGGAGCGTCTCGAAGAGAAGCAATCTCAGCCGCAAGCGAATTGCTTTATTTCGCTTCTCTTACGAGACGCTACCGCGAACGCTCCATTCGCAATGACAGTGTGTAATTAATTCTGTCCGACTACTTATCAGAAAGCAAACTGGGGTTTGAGTAAGTCAAATAGCATTTTGAGAAAGCAAAAGCTTCTTTTACTTGCGGAAAACACCAAAATCAGAAAGCAAACTGGGGTTTGAGTAAGTCAAAGCTTCTTTTACTTGCGGAAAACACCAAAATCAGAAAGCAAACTGGGGTTTGAGTAAGTCAAAGCTTCTTTTACTTGCGGAAAACACCAAAATCAGAAAGCAAACTGGAGTTTGAGTAAGTCAAAGCTTCTTTTGAGTAAGTAATTGCGGATTTTGCTTATTGAATTTAGTCAAAATATGAAGTTTAGATAAAAATATTGAAAAAATTACTGATAAATTTTGATCCGTCAGATTTGAATTCAATAAGTAGTAAAAAAACAAAGTCCCCGGCTTTTCTAAAAAGTCGGGGATTTTTTTGTAGCCTTGTCAAGGGGAGGGTTAGGGTGGGGTAAAACTGACGTGAAACCCAGGTGATTAAACTATTTCAGACTTGTGTATACACCGTAGCCGAGTCGGAGAGGACAGGTTTGAACTTTAATTCAAGACAGGGAGAGGTTCGTCGAACTAACGAGAGTAAGGGTTATTGAAGGTTTCCCAAGCAGCAATAGCCGCCTTTTGCAGGCGAAAGCTGAAGTCTACTAAGTCTTTCACCATTAAGTGCCAGTTTCTCTCAGCTTCGTCCTGAATTATCGCCCAAGAGTCTTCTAAGCGATCGCGTTCCTTCACTTTCCTGCCTTCAATCAATTCTCGTGCTTGTCGCACAGCTTTCAAATAAGTTTCACGCGTGAGAGTACCTGCTGACTCCGCTTGGCTGCGTCTTTCTAGCGCCTCAATCAGCGCTTTGGTTTCGCGCTTGACTTCATCGCTTTCGCCAGCCATTTCGGTTTCTACTAATTTGTCGGTTTGAGGACTAATTTCTACAATTACTATGGATTCAGTAGATTCAATGACTGGAGTTCCAAAAGATTCAATGTTGCTAGCAGTCATAGTTAAAACATCCTTAAATTACAAAGCTTACTCTCGGATGAAAACTGCATCCTATACTGGTAGTCATAAGTCATTGTAAATTTCACAAATGACAAATGACTAATGACAAATGACTAATGACAAATGACAAATGACTAAGCTTTTATTGGCAGTTGTTGCTCTAGTTTTAGCAATGCTGCAACTCGCTCCTCTGTAGCAGGGTGACTGGAGAACAAGTTCCCCAGAAACTGTCCAGAGATAGAATTGATAATTAATAACGGCTCATAAGCTGGATTGGCATTTAAAGGCATCTGCTTTGCTGAGGCTTCTAATCTTTGCAGCGCCCTAGCTAAGGCGCGGGGATTACCAGTTAATTTAGCAGAACCTGCATCAGCAGAGAATTCTCGTGTGCGCGAAATTGCTAGCTGAATAATCGTCGCAGCCAATGGCGCAAGCATTACTGTTAATAAAACTCCCAAAGGATTTGCACCTCTGTTGTCATCTCGTGAGCCACCGCCAAACCATAAGCTGTAACTCACCATTTGCGCTAGGAATGAGATAGCACCAGCAACAGTAGCAGCAACAGCTTGTGTGAGGGTGTCACGATTAATAATGTGGGTGAGTTCGTGGGCGATAACGCCTTCGAGTTCATCCTCTGGCAATATATTCAAAATGCCTTCGGTGACAGCAACAGCAGCGTGTTCTGGATCGCGCCCTGTAGCGAAGGCGTTTGCACCTTGGCTTGGCACAATGTAAACTCTGGGCATGGGGATGTTAGCGCGATCACTTAATCTCTGCACCATCCGATAAAGTCCTGGTGCTTCGCTTTGACTTACAGGCTGGGCTTGGTATACTGCCAGGGCAATCTTATCTGATTGATACCAGGAAAACAGGTTTGTTACTGCTGCTAAACCTATCCCTATTATCAAGCCACTAGTACCGCCAATTACCCAGTAACTAATTGCGATCAAAAGACCACTTAAAGCAGCTAGCAAAACAGCCGTTTTCAATTGATTTGTCATATTTTCGCTCTCCTGCTAATGCTGTGTAAATTTTTTATAAAACAGCATTAATTAAGCCACACTTTGATTGTATCCAGCTAAACTTAGATATATGGTACAGAAAACCTATCAGATAAGTACGGTTTTCCCACTTAACTTTTATAAATACTAATTATCCTACTACTCGGGGTTTAAAACCCCATCCCAAGAAGGGTTGCTTGTAATGCGATTGGGGTCTAAATCCCCAGACGCTCGTTCCGACGCTCGTTCCGACGCTCGTTCCGACGCTCGTTCCGACGCTCGTTCCGACGCTCGTTCCTCGCTAACGCTGCGCTATCGCTAACGCTGCGCTATCGCTAACGCTGCGCTATCGCTAACGCTGCGCTATCGCTAACGCTGCGCTATCGCTAACGCAACGCTTACACAAAACGTAATTGCGAATGGGCGAAAAAGCGAATTGCGAATTGCGAATTGTTTAAAGTTGTTTTGGATACTTGCTTTATTTTTAAGAACATTTATCTTTATAGTTATCATAAGCACATCTATCTATAGGCATAAATTGTTTAGTAAATGTGAAAAAGCAACACAAAAGTAAAAATGGTATTGTTGAATTAATTAAATAGTATTTATGGCGATGGAGCTCGCCAAAACCGCCTTTCCAGTACAGGTGAAATTCATCACTGGAAGGCTGATGGCTCCTACTTTCTTCGCTGACTGCGGGAGAGTAGGGCTTGGCTAAATGCATTACCTGACTCCCCTGTAGAAAGTGTAAGTCTACAGATTGCACCTCAGAGGATGTTTGAAAAGTTTAATTTATTACTCACCAAGCGACTGGAAGTCGCGGCTACACGAGACAAAACCCACCTCCGTGGGTTAAAAACCCTTGATTTTGTATTAGTCCACGGAGGTGGACTTAGCTTGTGTAGTAGCGAATTCTATTCGCCCAATACTTTGAAAACATCCTCTCAAGGAGTCATAGTATGAAACAACTATGTCAATTTGAACCGTTTATTGCATTACCCCACCTAATTAAATGGTTGCCTATTTCTGTTGTAGTTGGCATTCTTGCTGGGACGGCTTCTGCGGCTCTTTTGGCATCATTAGAATGGGCAACTGATTGGCGAGAATCGCATCGGTGGATTATCGCTTTGCTGCCCCTTGGTGGCTTCTTGAGTGGTTGGATTTATCATCAGTTTGGTCGGACTGTAGAAGCCGGAAATAACCTTTTACTAGAAGAAATCCATAACCCCAAAAATGTTATTCCCTTTCGGATGGCTCTTCTTGTTTTGCTAGGAACAGACCTTACACATTTATTTGGAGGTTCAGCCGGTCGTGAAGGTACAGCATTGCAAATGGGTGCTTCTTTGGCAGACCAGCTAACTAAAATATTACATTTTCAAGGAGTCAATCGGCGAATTTTATTAACCGCAGGTATCAGTGGAGGATTTGCTTCAGTTTTCGGCACTCCCTTAGCGGGAACTGTATTTGGTCTAGAAGTTTTAGCAATTGGTAAAATTCATTATGATGCTCTTTTCCCTTCTTTAATTGCTGCGATCGTTGGAAATCAAATCACCTTGTTATTGGGTTTGCATCATACTGCATACCAACACGCTCAGTCTATATCGACGCTCACAATTTGGGGACTGATTGCTGCTATTATCGCAGGTGCAATCTTTGGAATTGTAGCGAGATTTTTTGCTAAAGTAACTCACCAAATTAGTCACTTTTTTAAAGCAAAAATATCTTATCCTCCAATGCGTCCTTTAATAGGCGGTGCGCTGATAGCAGCAATTGTTGGGTTGAGTGGAACAACCAAGTATATTGGTCTTGGTATTCCAACCATAGTGGATTCTTTCTACATTCAGCTACCTCCTTGGGATTTTGCTGCAAAATTAGGTTTGACTGCTCTAACTTTAGGAGCAGGTTTTAAGGGAGGAGAAGTAACACCTTTGTTTTTTATTGGTGCAACTTTAGGAAATGCTTTATCGTTGGTTTTGGCATTACCTACACCACTGTTAGCAGGAATGGGATTTGTGGGTGTATTTGCAGGTGCAGCAAATACACCTTTGGCATCAACCTTAATGGGAATTGAATTATTTGGTGTGGAATCAGGGGTATTTATTGCTATTGGCTGTGTAGTAAGCTACCTATTTTCAGGTCATTCTGGAATTTACTCTGCACAACGTATTGGGTTGAGTAAATACTCTGCTGTATATTTAGAAGAAGGGGTGACTTTGGCTAATTATGGACGAAAAAAATTTGAGCCAAAAATTGATTTAGCCGATAATAGCAAAGAAAGAGGAAACAATTCTCAGGAATAATTTCTGGATGCAATTTATGAATAATTAGGAAAGTGCGTAGTTTACTGCCGTAGGCATCGCATAGTTAGAGTAGTCATGTATGTGCGATCGCTATTGTATAAAGTAAAATAGCCACTCAGTCAAAAGGAGAGAAGGAAATCGTACATAAATTTGCTGGGCAAAAGGTGTCTGAAATCCTAAAGTACAAGAAGGGTAATATAAAACAGGCTCCACTCCCAGAAGAATCGCCCAGTTGGGATGAGTTTTCTGAAATGTTATGGGAGGAGATTGAAGCGGGAGCAGAGGTAAATCAACCGGGTTTTAAAGTTGTTCGCAAGTTATTAAGCGATAAGAGGTTTGACAAATGAAGAATCATGGATTTGGCAAACTAGTTACCTTTCTAAATCAATTAGAACAAGAGAAAATTAGTTACACCTTAGTCCATCATCGGGATGAAACCATTATGGTGAATGTGGCTGTGCCTGGTGAACGATGGGAAGTAGAATTTTTTGAGGATGGTTCGGTTGAAGTAGAACGATTTGTTAGTAGTGGAGAGATTAATGGGGAAGAGGTTTTTAGTGAGTTATTTGCTATGTATTCAGAAGCAGAAAGTCATTCTGCCAAATTTACCCAAAATGCTAAGTTGACAAGTACAACATAAAGGCGATCGCACTTTATCTCCCCCAGAAAATTCCAAAATTAGGTAGATTGTCAGTGGTTATTTAATTATTTACTAAATCATCGCTTCCAATTCTTCCAAAGCTTGAAAACTTCCTACTTGCCAACTACGTTTTACGGCAGCAGGGATAATCTGAGTAATAGCTATATCCTCAAAATTAGGACTGGTATCAGATTTTATGTATTTCCCCTCTTTCAGCAAATAAATAGAAAGGTTTCCACTGTCGTAAACCCATAATTCTGGGACTCCAATGGCTTCATAAGCATCAAGAGTAGTTTTCGATGTGACATCAGTCTCAATCGCTAAATCTGGCGGCGGATCATCAGGTTGCAAGCGGCGATGACCAATCATTCGTTGATAATTCTGAATGTAAAAGCAAGCATCAGGTTCAACTCCTGCTACACCTTGCCGTTTAAATGTGGTGGAACCAAAAGGTTGGTATCTGATATCTTTAGCCTTCAACAATATTTTGACAATATCAGAAATTAAATCTTTGGGTATTTCATGTTCTGGTAAAGGAGCCATCATTTCTAAAGTACCCTGGCTATAGGCAATTCGTGTAGTTCTTTTTTCTCCCAATTCTTGTAAAATAGATTCAAATTCTTCCCAGCTAACATCTGGAATTGTCACTGTGCTACCAGGTGCTAACTGCATCCGGCTAACAGGTTTGAAAACGGGGATAGCAGCAGTCACGTCGCTTCGCTCCAATTCAAAATTCCAAACTTGTACTGAGCTTGTCGAAATATTCAAAATTCAATATCTATTAGGTTGCGGTGGATAATATAGCCCACCGTAACCTTTAGATTAATAGGATGAGTTTAACAAAAACGGCTAAAAGCGATCGCTTACACCTTAAACTTCTCTGTAATCCGCTTCATCGCCTCTTCCACATTCTCCCGACTGTTAAACGCCGAAATGCGGAAGTAACCTTCACCCGCAGCACCAAAGCCAGAACCAGGTGTCCCCACAACGTTGACAGTTTGCAGCAACTTATCAAAGAATTCCCAACTGGATAAACCATTAGGAGTTTTCACCCAAACGTAAGGTGCATTCACGCCACCATAAACTGATAATCCGGCGGCTGTGAGTTTCTCGCGGATAATTTTGGCGTTTTCTAGATAAAAATTCACCAATCCCTTAATTTGTGCCTGTCCTTCTTCAGAGTAAACCGCTTCGGCTCCCCGTTGGACGATGTAAGAAACACCATTAAACTTGGTAGACTGGCGACGATTCCAGAGTTTCCATAGTTCCACATCGGAACCATCGGCGGCTTTTCCTGTAAGTGTCTTCGGTAAGACAGTTAACGCGCACCGAGTTCCCGTAAAACCTGCGTTTTTGGAGAAAGAACGAAATTCGATCGCAACTTCTCTTGCACCTTCAATTTCATAAATTGAGTGAGGAATCGATGGATCGGTAATATAAGCTTCGTAGGCTGCATCAAAGAAAATAATCGAGCCATTGGCTTTGGCATAGTCTACCCATGCCTTAAGATATTCTTTGGTTGCAGTTGCGCCAGTGGGGTTATTGGGAAAGCAGAGATAAATTAAATCGACTTTCTTTGAGGGAATCTCGGCACTGAAGTTGTTATCAGCCGTAATTGGTAGATAAACTAAGTCTTCAAACTCGCCTTTCTCGTTGGCATCTCCCGTATTTCCCACCATAACGTTAGTGTCTACATATACGGGATAAACGGGGTCAGTAACGGCAATTATGTTGTCATGTCCAAAGATTTCCAGAATATTGCCGGTGTCGCACTTGGAACCATCGGAGATAAAGATTTCGGAAGCATCTATATCGGCTCCTCGTGCTTGGAAATCGTGAGTAGCAATTTTCTCCCGCAACCAAGCGTAGCCTTGCTCTGGCCCGTAGCCTTTGAAGGTATTGCGATCGCCCATTTCTTCCACAGCTTTAATCATAGCTGTGCGGCAAGCCTCCGGCAAAGGTTCGGTAACATCGCCAATGCCCAGCCGGATGATTTTAGCATTACTGGTCGCTTCTGCAAAGGCATTCACCCGCCGAGCAATTTCTGGAAACAGATAACCTGCTTTCAGCTTCAAGTAGTTGTCGTTAATAGTTGCCATAGTAAATTATGAAAAAACGCCCTCAAACAGCTTACTGCTAATTTATGAGGGCGGGGAGTGGGGAGTGGGGAGTGGGGAGTGGGGAGATGAGGGAGATGAGGGAGATGGGGGAGATGAGGGAGCAGGGGAGGAAGAACTATTGCTTTTTACCCATGCCCAATGCCCAATGCCCAATTCCCAATTCCCAATTAGACATTTACTGGTTGTTTATTATCGGCTGATGTGTAATTGCGATCGCTAATTCCAAACTGGGTGAGCGATTCTTGTCCTGTAATTAATCTTGCTCCGCGATTACGGGTGAAATAGTTCCATGCCCACTGAATCATTACTACTAATTTGTTGTCAAATTCAATTAAAAAGTAGATGTGAATCACTAGCCAAAATAACCATGCAAAGAAACCTTTCAGCTTGATAAAACCCAAATCTACCACAGCAGAATTGTGTCCAATCATCGCTAAACTACCTCGATCAACATAAGAAAAGGGCGGTAAACTGTTACCTGCAAGTCGCTGTTGGACTAGTGTTGCTACATATTCACCTTCTTGCTTCGCTACAGGTGCAACACCAGGTAGCGGTTTACCATTTTGATGAGAAAAATTTGCTAAATCGCCAATTACAAAAATATTAGGATGTCCCTTAATACTCAAGTCAGGTTCGACGATAATCCGTCCAGCGCGATCGCATTGGGCACCTGTGCGTTCTGCTAGCACTTTTCCCATTGCGGAAGCTTTCACACCTGCTGCCCATAATACCGTTTTTGAGGCAATTTCTTTAACTTCATCACCTTGTTTGAGGGTAACAATATCATCTTCAATATTCGTCACCAGTGTTTTTGTCTGCACAACCACCCCCAAGCGCGTCAGAGATGCTTCTGCTTCTTGTGATAACTCTGGTGCAAAGGGTGGCAGAATCCGATCCAGACCTTCTAATAGCAAAATCTTGGCTTCTGATGTGTCGATGTTACGAAAATCTTCTTTGAGAGTTTGATTTGCTAATTCTGCGATCGCACCAGCTAATTCTACACCAGTAGGGCCACCACCAACAATTACAAAGGTCAACCAAGCACGGCGTTTTTCTGGATCGGTTTCTTTTTCTGCGGCTTCAAACGCCGTAAAAATCCGGCGACGCATTTCTATGGCATCTTCTACTGTTTTCAAGCCTGGGGCGAATTCTTCCCAGTTGTCTTTGCCAAAATAGGAATGCTTGGCTCCTGTGGCGACAATTAACGTATCGTAAGCTATTGTTTCGTCGCCCACAGTCACTTGTTTTGCTTCTGGATCAATATTATTCACCTCTCCCAGCAGCACTTTCGTATTCTTGCTCTTGCTGAGGACAGAACGCAACGGTGAGGAAATATCAGCAGGAGATAGCGCACCTGTGGCAACTTGGTATAAAAGGGGTTGAAATAGATGAAAGTTACGTTTATCAATCAGAGTAACGTTTACTGCTGCCTTGGCGAGTGTTTTTGCCGCATAAAGTCCACCAAAACCACCGCCAACAATAATTACTTTATGGGGTGGATTATTGTCAAGTGAATTTACCATAAGAAATGTTATCGTGTTTGCCGACTATTGTAACTATTCTTAACAAATTTGTATCAAAATTGTCATCAGATATTTTGTATTACTCTTTACATTTGAAAAAGTATTAAAGTAATTAAAACTACAGGATAAAGAGAAATTTTCAAGATGGAGGTGCAGACAATAAGAGTTGGCAATATTTGAATCACTCTTTGCCTGTGTATATTTATCAAAGGTAGATGTATGATTTATGCAAGCTCACTCAGAACTAGTTGATTCTGGTGTTTGTGTTAAACGTGGTGAATGAGTTCGCCGCCAACGGTTAAAGCCATAGACAAGGGCAGCAAAAATTAACAAATAGGGACTATAAACAATTAACCAAATACCCAGCTTGAGTAAGCCAACGGAAAATGAACTCAAAGAGTGGGTAGATTTATTCCAAGTTTCCTGAACTTGCAAACCAAAGGCAGGTTGTGAACTGGTGCTAGAAACTGCTGCTTCTAAATTCAGCGTAATAGTGGAATAAGCAACTTGATTTTGTAGGCTTTTGAGTTGGGCATTAATTTGTTCTATGGTTTCTCGGACATTACTTAATTCTTGGGCAACACTAAGCACATCTCTAACAGAACCCGCCCGATCCATAATTTTTTGCAAATTAGCTTCAGTTTTTTGCAAATTGGTTAATCTAGCTTGGAAATCTACCAGGCGATCGCCCACATCTTCTGCCGTGATATTACGAGTCTTAACAGTACCCAATTTAGCTAATTCTTCCAGGGTAGATTCCAGCAGATTCTCTGGTATCCGCAATTGTATTGTTGCTGTGTGACGCGAATTGTCATTTTTGGGTTGTTGTTGTTTCAACCCGATCAAATCCCCTTGCTGTTTATTGATAATTTGCGAAACAGCATCAATAGTCTGATCTACAGAGTTGACAGTCAAAGATATTGCTGCCTTTTTGATCAGTTGGGGACGAGAACGGGCTATTGGTGCAGCTTCCGCCTTTTGGGAAATAGTGCTTTCACTAGCAGGTACTTGATTTACCGTGCGATCGGCTGCAATTGGAGGTACAGCCTTATTCGCCATCTGTACGGTCGGACATGGAGCGATTTCTTCAACAGTAAGTGTGGAGGCTTGAGGGTCATAATTGAGCCAAGGTCGTTTTCAATTTGCACGCGTAGCAACCGTTGCACGATTTCGGGCAGATCCTCAACACTACCAAGCCACCGGGAAACTGCACCAGCCATTCCAGCGCGGCTAGTAAGTTTGCAGTGCGCCCATCGTCCAACACTGGCGGTTTGTGCCAAGCCTGTTCTCACTTGTCGCGCCCGGACGAAAAATCGTCTAGCCCTTTCCAGGTCAGACAAACTCTCTTCTTCTTTGGCAATAGCAATCCGAAATTCTTCACGCGAAAATGGGGTTAACCCAATCGCCTTGATGAGTTGGTCTTTTTGGTCGCGTAGTACGCGAAAAAAGTTGACTACCTGGCCATCAATATCATTGTAGGTTTCCACAGGCGAAGGCTCCCGGTTCAACAACACGGCTGCTGAACCGCCAAAGGGTTCGCAGTAGTGGGTCGTTTTTGACAACAAGGGTAAAAGCCAGTCTAAATGACTGTACTTGCCGCCATACCAACCAAATGCAATTTTCTTTGCCATGAAAGCCAACCTCAAAGGGAGTGTTTTACCCAAAACCGAGGATAAGGGTAAAACGCAATTTATTATATAGTCTTGAGAAATAAAGTATAAACGTTTAAGAAGAAATGAGATTGGATGATTAACTTGCTGTAGTACTACCATCGGGGTTCAATTTCAACCGCGTAAGCCGGACAGTATTATAAATATCTTAAGCAGAAACAATAGATACTGAAATACAGGTTATTTGTAAAGCAGCTTTACCTACGAGTACGCCGTGACGGTTGCGCTCGAATCGCTGTGATAGCTATGCCAACAGGCTAAAAACTAACTAAGGAGAAATGGAAAATGACTATAAGTTTTAGACAATAAGATTTACTTTATAAATAGTCTCTAACTTACACTATTTTTTTTCACATATTTAGCTAGCCTTGGCCCTATCTTGTAATATAAAGCAACTAAAAATGTTCCGAAAGAATTACTGAGCAATACACTATCTCTAAAGTTTCTAAAAGTATCTAAATCAGGGTGTTCTGTAGATGAATAAGCTGCTGTGGCAATAAAGCAATCTCCTTGCTGTGAATTAGTAGTTTGTAAATTAGTAGTCTGTGAATTAGTAGTTTGTGAATTAGTAGTTTTTATAACAACTTGTACTTTTTCTTTGAGATCAATTAAACAATTATCTGGATTAGAATCAATTCCTATACACTCAACATCCCACTGACCTTGAATTGAGTTAAAAACTTCCATAAAATTATGACCTATCCATAAATCTTGGCTACCACAACTGACAGCAAAAAATCCAGATTCATCATCAGTTCTTGTTTTTCTATAAGCTGCAAAACATGATTTACAACAAACAATAACTTCTTCTAAGTATTCTTTGATAATTGCATAATCAGCAAGTTGAGAAGAAGGATGACCATGTATTTGTATAACTGGAATTAAAGACCAAGTTTTATAAACTGGTATATCTTGATTTGGCTCTAGAATAGCACCAACTGATTTGTATTCATCTACAGGTAGAACTTGCATAAAAGCACCATCTTCAGGAAATATTTGGGTTATACAAGTCGCTTTTACAATTTTTTTCCCTTTTGTTCTCAATGTTTCTGTTATATCTTCATAGCTTTTGTTATAATTCATACAGTTAGTTGAAACCTTAATTTCATTTTTATATTTTATTTTATACCAAGGTTCCTAAAAAATACGTAAATACTTGTAACAAATATATTAAATTTTAATTATCCTCTCCTACTCGCCTTTAGATTTACTTTATAAATAGCCTCTTATGAGTTGGATACCTACAGGTATCTGCTCAATACCTTGTCACAATTAACTGTGAACACAGAGTTCTCCCCAATAGGTAGTAATTGCTGGAGCAAAAACAGAAGTGTCTTTTGTCGATGCAGGTTGACAAATATACTTAGCTCGATTTTCTATAGCCAGTATTCTGTCGGTATCCCTGACGTAGAGTGGTACTATCATTTCCCTTTGTTCCAAAAGTTCGGACAAACCAATCTGAATTTCCCGTCCCTGATGAAATAATGCACGCGCTGCTTTTTCTACCATTCGTGCTAGTTCAGCACCATTACAGTTGATGGTTTTGTTGAGAATAATCCGCCATTCTTTCTCGGTCAGGCGATCGCCACCATTGCAGTATCGCTCATCAACTTGGCCTTTTTCTCTCCGTATTTTCTCTCTGTGACAGTTTAGAGTGCCGAAGGTGGGTTATAAATTATCAAAAACGATCAACTTTTTTAGACTTGAACAAAAGTGTATCACAGGCTACTATTCTTTGGCGATGGCTACGCCCGCCGTTCGCGGAGCGTCTCGTAGAGAAGGCATCGCAAAACTTTTCGGTCTAGTGAAACGAGTAACTTTACTTGCTTGAGATAAAGAAGTTAGGCGATTATTGCCGTCGTAAACACTCCCCCTGAGTTCAAAGAGATAAATTCAATATTTGACAGTTCATCTATGGTTACTCAATTTGAGGTACAATCGAAAGCCTGCCAATAAATGACGATGCTTGCTGACAGGAGATGCTTTTATGGCCCGGATGTATTATGATGAAGATGCCAATTTAGACCTTTTGGCTGGAAAAACTATTGCCATTATCGGCTATGGTTCCCAAGGTCATGCCCACGCTCTCAATCTCAAAGATAGTGGTTTGAATGTGATTGTGGGACTATATCCGGGTAGTAAGTCAGTAGCAAAAGCCGAAGCAGTTGGGTTAACTGTGAAAAATGTTGCAGATGCTGCTAATGCTGCTGATTTCATCATGATTTTGTTACCTGATGAAGTCCAAAAAACGATTTACAAAAACGAGATTGAACCAAATCTAGAAGAAGGAAATGTGTTAGCTTTTGCCCACGGCTTCAATATTCACTTTGGGCAAGTTGTACCACCAGCTAACGTAGATGTGGTGATGGTAGCACCTAAAGGGCCGGGGCATTTGGTACGGCGGACTTATGAAAGTGGTGAAGGTGTACCAGCGCTGTTTGCAGTTTATCAAGATGCTAGTGGTCAGGCACGCGATCGCGCCATGTCTTATGCTAAAGGTATCGGTGGTAGCCGTGCGGGTATTCTCGAAACAACTTTCCGCGAAGAAACCGAAACAGATTTATTTGGCGAACAAGCGGTACTGTGCGGTGGTTTGAGTGCTTTAATCAAAGCTGGATTTGAAACTTTGGTAGAAGCTGGTTATCAACCAGAATTGGCTTATTTTGAATGTCTGCATGAAGTCAAGCTGATTGTTGACTTGGTTGTGGAAGGCGGTTTAGCTAAAATGCGCGACAGCATTTCTAACACAGCTGAATATGGCGATTATACCCGTGGGCCGCGGATTGTTACCGAACAAACCAAAGCTGAAATGGAAAAGATTCTCAGCGAAATTCAATCTGGACAATTTGCACGAGAATTCGTTCTAGAAAACCAATCTGGTAAACCAGGATTTACCGCCTTGCGTCGCAAAGAAGCTGAACACAAAATTGAGGAAGTTGGCAAAGATTTACGCGCTATGTTTAGCTGGTTGAAAAAAGCTTAAGCAAAAGGAGGAGCCAAAGGACTAAACCAATTCGCAATTCGCAATTCGCAATTCGCAATTACGTTTTGTGACGGGGATTTAGACCCCGACACTTTCACGCGCTGCCTGTAGAGACAGGGGACTTAAACCCCCAAAGTTCGTTAAAGTCGTGGCTACTACAGCAAAGCCTACGTGATACGCTTTTGCAAGCGTACCACGTAGGCTGGGAAATTTACGTTAAAAAACAAGTGCAGTTTTCCTTGTTGATTGTGGATTTATCATTGTAAATTCGTAAATATATACCAAGTACCATTATTGGGTCGCCAGACAGCGAAATCATTTTTCCCATCACCACTATAATCGCCAGGAGCTGGTCTATCACCAGTTGT
>NZ_JAIVFR010000520.1 GCF_020829685.1 Nostoc sp. CHAB 5715
CAAGGCTTATGAGACTTCGATTTTCAGGTTTTAGCAACATTTTTGAATTTCTATTAGAAAATAAAGCTTCAAACCTTGATTGAGTAATAGTTTCAGTTTCCCGCTTCGATTATTGTTTTCTGAGAGTAATGAAAGAGCGATAGCCAAAAATCTTTAGTCTACTTTAGTAGACTTTAGCTAAAAGCCAAAGAACTTTAGTTCTAGGCGGGTGAGGAAGGCAACAGTTAAGCTATCTATAGCTTAAGTTGACACGTATGAACATTGCTGTGCCCTTACGACAGATGTGGTTCAAATACATGAAAACTGCTGTAAGTAACCAAAATGGTAATTTTGTAACGAAAATTATAATGTTTGTAACGAAAATAACGACTTGAGTACCAAAATGGTAATTTTGTAACGAAAATTGCAATGTTTGTAACGAAAATAACGACTTGAGTACCAAAATGGTAATTTTGTAACGAAAATTGCAATGTTTGTAACGAAAATAACGACTTGAGTAACCAAAATGGTAATTTTGTAACGAAAATTGCAATGTTTGTAACGAAAATAACGACTTGAGTAACCAAAATGGTAATTTTCGTAGGGGTAAAGCGCATTGCTAAAGCCCTACGACAGATGTGGTTTAAATACATGAAAACTGCTGTAAGTTGCACATCGCGTTAACATTAGCTTAATTATCACCGCAAAACTTTATGATTCTTGAGGCAGTTATGCTTCATGTTAAACCTGGTCTAGAATCAGATTTTGAAGCTGCTTTCAAAAAAGCTTCTAATTTTATTTCCTCAATGGACGGATATTTATCACATGAATTGCATAGATGTATAGAAGTCCAAGGTAAATATTTATTACTTGTCAGATGGGAAACTTTAGAATCTCATACTGTAGGATTTAGAAGTTCTGCTGAGTATCAAGAGTGGAAAAAACTTCTGCATCATTTTTATGAACCATTTCCCACGGTTGAACATTTTGAAGAAATTGAAATATAAAAAACAAGAATCCCGACTTATCAAATAAGTCGGGGTTCTGCGATTGTATCACTCTACTCGTTGCAACTGCGCTACTCTTGGGTCAACAATTTTTTGTCCCAAGCTAGCAAATTTAATTGCCACAGACATCTTATTACCCGTTCCAAAAACATGAGTTATTTCACCAACACCAAAGGTTTTATGTAATACTCGATCGCCTACTTGCCAATTCTGCGTTGTATCTTGCTTAACACTAGAATTAGAAGTACTTTTGGTATAACTTTGACGACTCAGGCGTTGAGTAGTTAATAATTCTTCTGGTAATTCGTCGAGAAATTGCGATCGCACCGCAGGTTCACGAGAACCATACAAACGGCGTTCCCGCGCGTGTGATAAATACAACCTTTCTTGGGCGCGAGTAATCCCCACATAACACAAGCGGCGTTCCTCTTCCAAAGATGCCGGATCACTCAGCGAACGGTAGCCGGGAAATAGCCCTTGTTCTAATCCCACCAAAAATACTACGGGAAATTCCAAACCTTTGGAAGCGTGCAAAGTCATCAAAGAAACGGCTGTCTGTCCTTCTTTTAAATTATCCAAATCGGAACTGAGGGCGGCGCTACTCAGAAAGTCTCGCAGGGAAACCTCTTCGTTTTCTTCTTGAAATTGCAGTGCAGCGTTGTAAAGTTCCTGAACGTTTTGTACCCGATCTGTAGCTTCATCTGTGCCTTGACTCATCAAGTCTTGAACGTAACCAGAATCTTCTAATATTCCTTGCAAAACCTCAGTCACGGGAAGCGTACCGATTTGTCCTTGCCAACGGCTAATCATTGCGGCAAAGCTATTTACAGCTTTTGTTGCCCGTCCAGCTAATGTATTAACTGATGTTTCGTCGCTGAGTATTTCCCACAGAGTTGTCCCTAATTGCTGAGAAGCATTTACCAAAGCGTCGATAGTGGTTTTCCCAATTCCCCGGCGGGGAGTATTGATAACTCGTAATAAACTGACTGTATCAGCTGGGTTAGCGATCGCTCTTAAATATGCGATGACATCTTTAATTTCTTTGCGATCGTAAAATCTCATTCCCCCCACAACTGTGTAAGGAATTTGATATTTCACCAGCAATTCTTCAAAGGGGCGAGATTGGGCATTTGTCCGATAAAGTATGGCAAAACTACCCCAGTTCAACTCTGGATTTTGGTTTTTTAAAGTGCTAATTTGATGAATCACAAATGCCGCTTCTGCCAGTTCCTCATCGGCTTTGTGACAAGTAATTTGCTCACCCGGCCCCCGCGTCGGTTTGAGGATTTTATCAATCCGTTGGGTGTTATTTTCAATCAGTTCATTAGCCGCTTGCAGAATGTTTTCACAAGAACGATAGTTCTCTTCCAGCTTAACCATCGTCCTGGTGTCATCATCAACTAAACCATCACCAAAGTCTTCCTGAAATCCTAGCAAGATGGTGAAATCTGCCATCCGAAAGCTGTAAATTGATTGATCGGCATCGCCGACAACAAAAACTGAGCGATTTTGCCATTCCCATTCGCTCTTTCTGGTTTCGCCGTTAGTCACCAATAAATGAATAAGTTGATACTGAGTGCGGTTAGTATCCTGATATTCATCTACAAGAATATGGCGGAACTTGCGATGCCAATAACCCAAAACTTGCTCGTTTTGTTGAAATAATCTAGTAGGTACGAGAATTAGATCGTCAAAGTCAAGAGCGTTATTTTCTGCTAACTTATCTTGATATAGACTGTAGACTTGGGCAATTACCCGTCCGCGATAATTGGGTTGTTCTTGCTCAAATTCTTGGGGCGATAAACCTTGGTTTTTAGCATTACTAATAGCGTAGCGAACAGAGCGAGCGTCAAATTTTTTCTCGTCTAAATTCAACTGTTTATTGACGATTTCTTTAATCAGACTCATCACATCTGATTCATCAAAGATAGAAAAATTGCGATTCCAACGCCGTCCTTTTTCATCTACATATTTTTCAATATCAAAACGGAGAATGCGAGAAAATAGACTGTGGAAAGTGCCACACCATAAGTCTTTGATAGTATCTTTGTAAACTTGCGATCGCAGTAACGTTTGTTGATATTCTGTCAACAAATCAAAACGCTGACCGTGTTGTTTCATCGCCAGTTGTTCCGCAAACAGCCGTTGAATCCGGTCTTTCATTTCCCGTGCGGCTTTGTTGGTAAAAGTAACCGCCAAAATATTCTCTGGATCAACACGGTGTTTCAGAATTAAATTCGCAATGCGATAAGTCAGCGCTCGTGTTTTACCGGAACCTGCGCCAGCAACAACTAGCAACGGGCCGCAGTAATGTTCGACAGCTTGACGTTGGCTAGGGTTAAGGTGACTGAGAAAGTCGATGGTTGTTGTCATGGATGTGAAAAAGCGATGTCTCCGACGGGCTACGCCTACGCCTGGCGTCACATCAATAGAGAGTTGCTATTGCCCAGGTTACAATATCCTAACGAAACTTGGTCAACAAAGATTGTGCGGCAATATTCCTAACCAGAATGGTACTCTATCATGATTTATTTGACACTCCCACGGCTATCAAAACATCGCGAAAGCTCGTTTTGATTAAAAGCCGTGGGATTCTTGCATCTTCGGGATTCCAATGAATTTACCCTCAGCAAGCATCTTGACCGTCTGCCCGACGGCTGCACACCCTCTTTGGAGGACGACTTGAGCGGCTGCAACATCTCTGTCGGTGGTGTAGCCGCAATTTTCGCACACATGAACACGCTCTGATAACTCTTTTTTACCTGTTTCAGTATTACAATTTGGGCAAATCTGACTTGTCTTTTTACTATCTACTTTTTGGAAATAAACACCACGCTTAAAGCAACACTGCTCTAGAATCTGGAAGAATTGACCCCAACCAGCGTCTAAACAGTGCTTACCCAGCATTCCTCTTGACAAACCGACAAGATTCAAGTATTCAACAAAGATTGTTTTAGCTTGGTCACAAAGTTGGTGCGCTACTTTCCAATGAAAGTCTTTCCTGATATTAGCAATACGTTCATGGAGTCTAGCTACCTTTCGTTGAGCTTTGCGCCAGTTACTTGAACCTAGCTTTTTGCGACTGACTCGTTGTTGCAGCAATTTAAGCTGGCCTTGGAGGTCTACAAAAAACTTTGGTCGTTGAACACAAAGACCACTAGAAGTAGCAATAAAACTCATTAATCCCACATCTACACCTAATGCTTCTCCATAAGGCATTGTTTGTGGTACAGATACATTCCACTGCAAAGTTAACATTGTGTACCAACCAGATGCACGTTTAACAATTCTTACTTGTTTAACTGTTGCATCTGTGGGAATATCCCGTGATTGCCGAAACTTTACCCAACCAATTACGGGGAGTTTAATGTATCCAGGCTTTAAGGGTTCTTTCCCTAGCTGAGGAAAAACAAAAGAGCGTAGCTGCCCTACTTTTTTAAACCGAGGAAATCCAAAATTGCGCTCCCACATTGACACAAAACCAGTCTCCAACCTCTTTAATGTCTGTTGCAACACTTGAGACTGAACACGCTTCAACTCTGGATATTGTTCTTTTGCTGCTGTTAATGATTTGCATTGACTAACAAAAGTGGGACGTGGTGTATCTGCTGGGATTATGTACTCAGAACGCAATGAACAAGCGTTAACCTGACATGAGCGTGACTTATACCAATCCTTGCGTTCTGCAAGTGCATAATTGTAGACTTTGCGATTGATCTCTAGCCAATCCTGAAAAGTCTCAACCTGTTGCTTGGTTGGTTGTAGTCGGAACTCGTAGGTCAAAGAAAACACTGGTCATTACCTCCTGAAATTAGGATATCAGTGTTCTTATAAACCCTCAATACCTTTTTTAAGACTGCCTCTTTTGCCGCTTCTCTTCGAGACGCTACGCGAACGCATTCATAAGGGCAGTTCCGTGGGCGGGTTTCCCGACTTGAGGAAACTGCCCGTCCCACCCCTAGAAGAAGTGGGCTTTCTGCTCTAACACTTGTAATGGATAGACTTCTGCACTTAGTATAGCTTTGCGTAAAATCGTAGCGTTTTTAATGCAAGGGGATGCATTGGCATTGTCAGTCGATGCATTGGCATTGTCAGCCGATGCGTTGGCATTGTCAGTCGATGCATTGCCTTTAGTGACAACAGAGTTTGTACTATTGGAGGTTGCAGATGCTCTATGTACACCAGTCAGCCGTATTCAGACAGTTGCTTTCATCAACAGTAGGACTTACGCAAAAACTCTCTCAAACTCTTATTACTTCGTGTCCTTTGCGTCTTTGCGGTTCGTTTTTTCATAATTTTGCGTAAGTCCTAAACAGTTTGCGAGTTTTAAAAAGTGT
>NZ_JAIVFR010000521.1 GCF_020829685.1 Nostoc sp. CHAB 5715
GGCAGGCAAACCTGAATTGATCAAGGATGTTGAGTACAAACTGACCTATGGAGTAGGTAACGTACTTTATACATTACCTACTAATTATGATGTTTATCGGCAAGTAGTAAAAGCTTACCCTCAAAGAACTCCTTTGGAATTGACTCTGGGTGTGAATGATAATTCAGTAGAGAAAGCTGAACCTGTCAGCAAGTAGTGACCCGCTCGTTACGTATTCAGCAAGAAGTTAGAGATCAAGACTGAATTGCTTTTCAATAAAAGATTGACAGTAAAGTATAAATCAAAGGGTCAATAATGATCTAATTTAATTTCTGCTGCGTTGATAAAAAAGATTTCAAAAATTCTTCTTAGGGGCTATATGGGGGCTATATATACCCCAACAATAGTTAAAGACTTTGGTGAGATTTTGACCCCTATATAGGGTGCATATAGGTGCTAAATGGGGTATATTTGACTGGTTCAGATTTTGTACCCCACTTAGCCCCCAAGGGGTTATGATAAGCTCTTGAGGCTGGAGAAAAAACGCAGAGGAGCTGAGGAGCAGGGGAGCAGGGGAGCAAGAGAAAGTTTTTGCATTAACAATTATTAGTTATCGGTGTAAGAAAAACTAATTATTCTGCTGAAGGTCAGAGTTCTCCATTTTTAATAGTAAATAGTAAACACTAAGAACTGTTTTAATTCTCTCCTCTGCTCCTCTGCTCCTCTGCTCCCCTGCTCCCTTGCTCCCCCACTCCCCAAAATTATCTGAACAGATAGCTTTCACAAATCAAAGTGTATTACCTTTGTCTTTATGTCAAACATTCATACGTTGCAAAAAATTTTTCCTGCGGGTTTCGATAACGGTTACGGCAGCCTCAAACTTTTAGTCGATGGCTTTGAAGTGGTTCGTGTCCCCAGCTATATAACCAATGCCGAGATGGAAGACGTACCAGGGAGGGTAGTTTTTAACGGTAGTGCTTATACAGTGGGAGAATCAGCTTACCGGACAGGAAATTATTTTGACCGGAATACCGATAACAATGAAAACAAAGTCAACAACGCATTATTGACTTTATTTGGTGCGTTGGCACATCTGCCACACCGTAAGGCTTGGCACTTAAAATTAGTCGTCAGTTTACATGATGTTGGTCTGGCTGAAGAACTACAAAAAGTACTAAATGGAGAATATCAGCCAATACTTGCTGGCAAACAAATTTCACCAAGTTTACAGATAGTGGATTTGCCAGATAGCTTAAAAGTCCAAGCTGACTATGGTTTGACTGTACTCAAGGACGCGAATCCTGGAGGTTCAAAACTAGCTGATTACATCCTTTCACCAACTGGGCAAAAAATCCTCGCCAAGTATGGATTTAATAGTCCGAAGTCAGTTCCCGAATCTCAAGGAGTTGGTGGAATTTTACTTGCTGTGAGTGTAGCTTTTGCCTTGCAGAGAAAGTTGATTGCTGCCAAACAGCAAAAATTTGAAGTGAGCGATGCCTGCGGCGGGCTACGCCTACGCAACTTGTAGGTGAGTAAACACCTGTATATATCAATTTAACTGGCAAAGGAACAACAGCAACTCGAATTCTCACACACTTGAGTTCCCAGACATTACTGAATTAAAAACGATGAAAAAGTACTTACTTACTGCCTCACTAACTACTTGTATTTTTCATATCTCCCTTACTAATCAAACTTTAGCTGCTACCTTTGGAGAGATATCTCGAACAGAACCTGATAAAGTTACTTTATTCGGTGCTGGTAGCTTGAGGGGTGCGCTTTCGGAAGTAGCTAAAAACTTTGAAAATGTAGCTGATGTGACCGTAGAAACAAGCTTTGCCTTTTCTGGTTTACAGCGTCAACGCATAGAGAATGGCGAAAAAGCTGATGTCTTCGCTAGTGCAGATATTAGCAACCCCCTGACCTTATATCAAAAGGGCCTGAGTGGGCCAGTGGTAAACTTTACTAGCAATCGTTTAGTGGCAGTTACCAATTCAGACTCGGAATTAACAACCGATAACTTTTTGCAACAATTCCTGAGTAATGTTGAAAAAATAGGTACATTCCCACCTGTATCAGATCCTTTGGGTGCTTATACACAAGATGTTTATCGTAAAGCAGATGCCATCTTACCAGGAAGCTTACAAAACCTAAATGAAAAATCTATTTTTTTCACGCAGGAGTTAGTACCGCCTGACAAATTTACATCAGGAGGTCTTATAGCTTGGGGTCTGCAAGAAGCTCCTCCAGAATTAAAAGTAGATGCATTTATATCGTATTACACTAGTGCGCTTGCGGCATTACAGATTTCACCAAATTTGAAAGTTGTGGAATTGCCGAAAAACTTAGCAATCAAAGCAGATTATGGCTTGACTGTACTGAAAGATGCTAGTCCTAAAGGTCAAGAATTAGCTGATTACATTCTGTCACCAGATGGGCAAACAGTGCTGGCTAAATATGGATTTAGTCCTCCAAGTATTACTCCTAAACCTGTTCCTGAACCTAATGCTATAGGTGGCGTGTTTCTTGCAATTGGTATAGCTTTTGCACTGAAGAAAAAACAAGTATTTGCTAAAAAGCAATTAGTTAAACTAGGCGGCATCGCCACGGCAAAAAAACGATTAATCTTATTTAATTTGGAATCAAGCTGTTAGTAAAATCAAGGACAAAACAAACTATGAATAGTTTTCCTACTACACCAATTCATATACAGAATAAAATTTGATGTTGAAACCAATATTTGTCACAAAGCTTATTGCTCTAGGATTAGGATTGGCTACATTATGTACTCCTACTCCTACTGAAGCCGCTGTCTTGACTTATCAAGGTGATACTACAAATCAACCGACTTGGCGGCGTACTGCACCAGGCGATCCTCCTGTTCTAGTAAGTGGTGAAAGAGACGGAACAATGGGTATGATCGTACCCTACAGCGTTTTTCAGTTTGTAATTGAAGAATCAGGTTTGTATACATTTGGTAGTACTGTACCCGGAGCTACATCACCTGTTGATGGAACATGGGATAATTTTCTAGTTTTATATCAGGACAGTTTCAATCCAACCAAGCAATTGACTAATGTCCTCATTGCAAATACTACTCCTAATAACGGTAGTCCGGCATTCAGCAGACAACTAACCGCTCAACAAAATTATTTTTTAGTAACAACTGGTCGGCGAGTAACTGACTTTGGTGCTTTTACTAACACAATTAGCGGTTCGGGCAAAATCGTAGCAGTTCCCGAATCGGATTCAACACTTGGCACATTAGCTGCTGTTGGTGCTGGTTTACTTCTGTATAACCGAAAACGAGCTAGTGCAAACATAGTGAATTAACTGCGTACACCACAGAGGTTGCCATAGGTATCGTCTTGGCGATTTGAACCGTATTGGCGTAGGTGGAGAGCGACTTGTCGTCAGACATCGCTGCTTTCTAAAGGCAGCATCCTATATATTAGAGAAACTGACTAGTACAGCACGGCGTAAATAAACCACCCATTCCAAATCAATTAAACGCTTACGGTGCATTAATTTTGAATTTTGAATTTTGAATTTTGAATTCCGCCTTGCGACTAGGATAATTGGCGATCGCAATGAGTGCCCTGCCGTAGCAGCCTTTTATCTTTTTTTAGTCTTTTAATATTGCAGAAAAACTGGAAAAGTCGGAATTTGCCAATTCCTCATTACTCATGAACGCAACCACTACCAATCCACAAAGCTACTATACTCGTATCCTGAGCCTAGCTATAGCAGTTTTATTACTGTTACTGGGCATATTTGCCAGTATTGCCTACGGTGCTGCTGACATTTCTACCTCCCAAATACTTACTGCCTTTACCAACTTTGATGACTCCACCGAACACATAATTATCCGCTCGATGCGTCTACCGCGTACACTGATTGCAACTATGGTTGGTGCGAGTTTGGCTATAGCCGGGGCGTTAATGCAAGGACTGACTCAAAATCCCTTAGCTGCCCCTGGTATCTTGGGGATCAATGCAGGTGCAGCTTTAGCAGTGGTAATAATGGTCTTTGGCTTGGGTACATCTTCACCAGCCCTGATTACTCTTGTAGCATTTTTGGGAGCATTGTTAGCAGCGATCGCAGTTTATTGCCTTGGTTCTCTGGGACAAGGAGGTGCAACACCATTGAACTTGATTGTTGCTGGTGCAGTCCTAACTGCTTTGCTATCTTCAATAACTACAGGTGTACTGATTTTAAGTGAGCGAACTCTTGAAGAAGTCCGCTTCTGGTTAGCAGGTTCTCTAGCAGGACGAGACTTCAATCTATTTCTAACTGTGCTGCCCTGGATGATAGTAGGATTATTAACAGCTTTTGCCTTGAGTAGACAGATCAATGTTCTCAGTTTAGGAGAATCGATAGCTACAGGCTTAGGTCAGCAAACAGGTTGGATCAAGTTGGCAACAGCATCGAGCGTTGTCATATTGGCAGGGAGCGCTGTAGCACTAGCAGGGCCTATCGGCTTTGTCGGTCTGGTTGTTCCCCATCTGGCGCGGGGAGCGATGGGTGTTGATTATCGTTGGGTGTTGCCTTGTGCAGCTGTATTTGGTGCAGATTTACTACTATGGGCAGATTTAGCAGCCCGTTGGTTAATTAGACCCCAAGAATTGCCTGTTGGCGTGATGACAGCAATGTTAGGAGCGCCCTTTTTGTTATATCTAGTGCGTTGGCAGGTGAAAAGAGGATGACAACGATTGCTCTTGGTGATTGTCACAGTGCAATTCGTTTACAATACAAGAGTTCACTTTTAACTTTCGGTGATAGGTTAACCAAAATGCCGATTAACTGGCGTGAACACGTTGTAAGTAGTTCAGATGTACTGCGAGGTAAGCCCAGGATTAAGGGAACGCGCATTCCAGTTAGCCTGATTTTGGGCTATTTAGCTGCTGGCAAGACTGACGATCAGATTCTTCAAGAATTTCCAGATTTACAAAAAGAGCAGATATTCGCATGTTTGGATTATGCGCGTGATTTGGCAAATTTTGAGACGGTTGCATCGTGAGCTTAACGTTTTTCATTGATCAATGCGTCCCAGTTTCCATTGTGCAGTTTTTGCAAAATAGCGGTTATGATGTGTTGATTTTGAGAGACTATATTCTCATCGAGTCTCCCGATGAAATTGTGATTGCCAAAGCACAGGAATTGGGTGCAATTTTAGTTTCACTAAATGGAGATTTTGCTGACATTGTCACATATCCTCCTGCTAATTATCTAGGAATTATTTCGATCCAACTTCGGAACCATCCAGAAATAATTCCTCTACTGATGCAGAGGTTGATTGATTATTTGTCTAACCACAGTGATATGGAAC
>NZ_JAIVFR010000522.1 GCF_020829685.1 Nostoc sp. CHAB 5715
CATTGGACTTATCCTCAATAACTGGATCGTCGGCATTATTGGAACGCTGATGGCTTTGCTGTTATCCCTAGCGATACTATTGCCTTGGTTGCAAAAAGCCTTAAATGAGTGGTTTTCACCCCAAGAACGCACCCTGTTTGTTGCCTTTTTGGGACTAATAGTAGCCATCATCGGCTTGATCAAGTTTACAGGTGTGGGCGATCGCTTGCTTGTTTGGGGACGCCAGATTAACTGGGACATTGCTGGAACTCTAGCAGAATGGTTTGGCGCTTTGGGGCAAATTCTGATCGCCGTCATCGCCGTTTACGTGGCGTGGCGACAATATGTTATTTCCAAAGACTTGACAATTCAGCAAAACCTGCTGACAGTTCAGCAAAACATTATCACCCAGCAGCAGACAATTGATTCCTATTTCCAAGGCGTTTCAGACTTAGTATTAGATGAAGAAGGATTATTAGAAGATTGGCCCCAAGAGAGAGCGATCGCTGAAGGACGCACTGCGGCAATTTTAAGTAGTGTCGATAGCAGTGGTAAAGCGAAAATTCTCCGCTTTCTCTCACGTTCCAAGTTGCTGTCTCCCCTAAAACGCGATGGCCGATTAGGTCGAGCCATTTTCAACGGAAGTGGCGGATATGCAGAAGACCGCCTAGAAGGTGTGCGTGTCATTGATTTAGGTGTAATGCTAGCCGCAGCAGACCTTTCTGGTACTGATTTGCGTTGGACTGACCTCAGCGAAGCTAATCTTGTCCGCGCTAATCTGAGCGGTTGCGACTTAGTAAAAGCCAATCTCTCCCGCACAATTTTATACAGTGCTAATCTCAATGGTGCCGACATCAACGGGATTCGCCTATTCTATGGTGTGATGGATAAAGCATCACCCCGCAGTCGCACTGAACGACCAAATTATCAAACCGGCGAACACACAGGCGCTGTGGTGGAAAATGCCGATTTCACGAATGTACAACGCATGTCTGAGTCTGCACGTAACTACTGTTGCGCTTGGGGTGGTGAAAAAACTAGAGGTACTATTCCCGGCGGTTGTGAAGGTATTCCTAATAAGTTGGGACGATAATTATAAGACTAGATTAGGACTTACGCACACTCTACGAATTCTCGGCGCTCTTGGCGTCTTGGCGGTTCGATAAATTAAGCTTTTTAGCAATTTTTGCGTAAGTCCTATAGATAAAAAATTAGTTAGCCGCATTAAAAATCTGCTGTGCAGTTAAATTTAATTGGGGAAAGGTAGGTGATGAAATCGCGGTATTACCTTGAAACGCTGTCATTTGATATTCACCATCAACTAATTCGCACACAAAAATAGTGGGTTGTTTGGGATTACCGATGAACTTTCTTGCACCCAATGCAGCATAATCAGCAATCCAATATTCGGGAATGCCCATTTCTTCATAATCCCTAAATTTATTGTAGTAATCATCTCGCCAGTTGGTTGAAACAACTTCGATGACTATTGGAACCGATGCTGCTTGGCTTACTGTTGACTGTTTTTGAAAAAGCGGTTCATTGTCGAGATTATCAAGATTTAGCAGCAACACATCAGGCGAATAAGCGGATTCGGCAGAAGGAGTTTTGACCAATGCGGTTTTGGGAATTCCGTAGGGTAAATTGAGACGATCAAACTCCACAGTTAATTTCCGCGACAAAAATGCAATAACTTTTTCATGTGTTCCGGTTGGAGGCGGCATTTCAATAATTACTCCTTTGTGCAACTCATAGCGTTTTCCATCGTTGGGATACCATTCGATAAATTCATTAAAGGTTAGTAATTTGGGCAACGCTTGGGTCATAATCCTACCTCCATATATGTTTTACTTTATCATGCAATAAATGTTGATTAGGATTACAAATATATTAAATGGCTTTATGTAAATTCTTGGGGGTTGCCTAAATTCAATCAACGACTACCCGAATTCAATCAACAACTGTCCAAATTCAATCAACGACTACCCAAATTCAATAAACGACTGCCCGAATTCAATAAACGACTACCCGAATTCAATAAACGACTACCCGAATTCAATAAACGACTACCCGAATTCAATAAACGACTACCCGAATTCAATAAACGACTACCCGAATTCAATAGACCTCTTGCATAAATCAAAAATAAAACCCCACCCCGCCAAAGCTATGCTTTGTCTCCCCTCCCCTTGCTAAGGGGAGGGGTTGGGGGTGGGGTATTGGGGACTTTTACAAGAGGTCTAATATAGGAACTTAGTACACGTCACCCTAAAAAAGGGTCGAAATTTAATTTTTTGTAGGTTGGGTTGAGGAACGAAACCCAACAAGCGCGGAAACGTTGGGTTTCGCTCCGCTTAACCCAACCTATAGTTAGTATTTCTAACGCTGCCTGTAGAGACAGGGGACTTAAACCCCCAAAGTTCGTTAAACGATAATATCGCTTGCCACTAGTAGTGGTGATCCTTCAAGCTGAATCTCGAAATTAGCCGATAGATTACTATCAGTATTACCTTGGAGAATATCTCCTGAATAACGGATCTGGCCGGGTGCGGTGAATGCGCCACTTCCTATGTAAGTGAAGGCTTGGTCGCCCACTATATTGGTGTTAGCGTCTATGCGAGATAGATCGATTAGATCACCTGCAAAGATACCGTTTCCAACAAAGTCTTTGATAATATCCCGTGACAAACCAGGTTGACTATCTGAAACTGAGTCGAACTGGAAAACATCGTTGCCAGTACCTCCATAGAGAGTATCAGTCCCAGCCCCCGATGAGAGTATCGTTGCCACCAAAGCCCAAGAGAGCATCGTTGTCGCCAAACCCTGCGAGGAAATCGTTACCACCAACGACATCAAACGGATCATCTCCTGCGAGGACATCAGGGTTATAAGTGCCAAAGACTATATCGTTGCCAGCACCCCCATTGATATTATAAAAGCTAAAAAGATCAAGCCCGCTCAGATAGTCGTCACCGCCAAATCCGTTGATGTAAACCGTATTAAATTCAATATAGGGGTACTGAGCAAAGCTAGAGTGATTGTAGTCAGTCAGATAGTCAGCGCCTGGAGTACCGTTATAAGTATAAAATGCCATTGATGAGTTTCTCCTTAACTTAGAGGGTAAAAAAATTACCTCATCACTTCCATCAGAAAACGGCGTTGCTGATTAAAAGTATGAATTTGGTTTCCTCCAAAGATGCAAAGGAAACAGTTTAAAACATGGAGTTTCACACTTTCATTCAGCAACACCGAGAAAATAAGGTGGAGAAATAACGAGTGGGAAGACAGGGCTATTTCATTCTCATCTAGCCCGCCTCAGAATAAATTCTGAGGCTAATAGCAAAAGTCGTCTAAAGACGACTAAGAAAGGCTTTTAGTCCACTAAAGTGGACTTGGGCTATTAGCCCGGAACTTTAGTTCTGGGCGGTTATGTCTAGAACGAAATAGCCCTGGTGGGAAGAGATAACAGAACCACACCTGATTTGAACAGGTCTTTGCTGTTAACTCTGAAGATTTAAGAAGCACTAGATTTCTTGATGATGTTGACATCAAAATACTGCCAAGAGTCATGTTATATCGTTTTTGCACTTTTCCAACATAACCCCCACTAAATAATTATTAAGCAGTTCAAATACTTATCCTCAGAGAGCGCCACGTGTTCCCCAATCCTAACTCTAGCGACCTGCAACAAATATCTCTTCTGCCGTCAAATTCAGGTTTGGAAATGTTTGGGAGATGAGGCGTTCTGTTCCCCTAAATTGTTGTCCTTGATAAATTCCATCGACTAACTGATAAATTGTAATCACTGGTTGCTTGGATAAGCCAATGTAGCGTTTACCTCCCAACCCTAAATAATCTGCGATCCAATACTCACCAATCCCTAAAGCTTCGTAGTCTTCCACTTTCCGGGCATAGTCATTCTGCCAATTGGTGCTGACAACCTCCACGACCAATTTAACAGACTTACCTAGTGTAATCACTGGCTCAGTTTTCCATAATGGCTCATTCGCCAAAGCCGTCTGATCAAGAATCACAACATCAGGTCTAAAGGCTGAATTTTGACCTAATGGTTTAATCAAGCATTTCATGGGAATAAACCAAGGCAAGTTGAGCAGATCAATTGCTACGTTGAGCTTACGATTAATTAACCCAGCTACTTGTTCATGAAGTCCAGTGGGTTCCAAGTCGATTAGTTCTCCGTCAATTAACTCGTAGCGTACATCATCCAGATAGCCAGCAACGAATGCCTCAGAGCTAAGATTGCCTGTATTAATAGTGGCTGAGACCATAGAGATTTGTCCTTCCAGGTTCAGAACTAGAGCAGCAATACCTGCTCTTAATTATTTTAACTACCTTTGATCAGGCAGGGAGCATCCCACTTTTTTAAACGTCATTGCGAACGCAACGAAGTGGAGTGAAGCAATCGCAAAATCTCTCACTACGAACAAGTCCATGCGATTACTTCGTCGTTCCTCCTCGCAATGACACTTATTCTCTCGTTGCAAAATAAAAACTGGGATGCACCCAATCAGGCAAAAGTCAATTGACTAATACGCTTCAAAATCTGGAGTACATTATATAACTCATTCCCCCGGTTACGGACATCAAAAATATCTGAAGTGGCATAGCGTGGAGGATGACCTTTAAGCAGTTTAATGAACATAAAACTGCCACCAGAAGTAATCATCCCAAATACTACATCTTGTGACTGGGGAACAGCCAGCATATATGCCAGAATTTGGTCAAGTCCTGCTTCTACCGAATAAGCAACCTGTTTAGACTCAATAACTGTTACCCAGAATTTTTGATTTAGAAGTAAGAAGTCAATTCGCCCTTTGATGATAGTTTGTTTGTCTGGTGTTTCAATCTCAATAGATTTCTCTAATTTGAGGTGAAAAGGAGGTAAATAAAACTTGCCAATGAATAGCAGTGGCGATAAAACAGTCGTGTTAACTGTATTTTCTAATAAAGGCGGATAATTTCGTAAATTTATGTAACCTGCCTTTATTTGATCCAATAGCTGCTTTTCTAAGCTTGTCAGTTCTGGTAGGTCATCTTGCCACTCTCGAAAGAATTCTTCCGAATCAACTAACTCTAATCCATAAAGCAATATTAGTTGCTCAAGTGTGACGTTTTCCGCAGCAAGAGTTTCAACCATTATGTTAATCAAGGAGTAGAAAAATCTACCAGTTTAGCAGGGCTATTTCGTTCTAGACATAAACCGCCCAGAACTGAAGTTCCTCTCTTATAGTCCAAGTCCACGCTTAGTGGACTAAAAGCCTTTCTTAGTCCACTAAGCGTGGACTTTTGCTATTAGCCTC
>NZ_JAIVFR010000523.1 GCF_020829685.1 Nostoc sp. CHAB 5715
ATCTCCTTATGAAGGCTATATATCGCTGGCTGAACGGCTCAACAGCCTTGTTCCCGGAAATGGCCCGCGCAAGTCATTGTTTGTGACGACCGGTGCAGAAGCCACGGAGAATGCGGTCAAGATCGCCCGTGCCTATACCGGCCGACCGGCGATTCTCGCTTTTGTTGGCGGGTTTCATGGCCGCACAATGCTGGGTATGGCGCTCACGGGTAAAGTGCTTCCTTACAAAAAGGGATTTGGCCCCTTGCCCGGCAGCATTTACCATCTGCCATTTCCCGACGCCTGCCGAAATATCGGGGAAGCGGATGTGTTGAATGCGCTGGACCGCCTGTTCAAGGCAGATGTCGAGCCGGCCGATGTTGCCGCTATCATTGTTGAGCCAGTGCAAGGGGAAGGGGGGTTCCTTGTTGCGCCGCCAAGTTTCCTGAGGCGTCTGCGTGAAATCTGCGACGCCCATGGCATTGTATTGATTGTCGATGAAGTCCAGACCGGCTTTGCCCGGACAGGGACGCTTTTCGCACATGAACAGGCAGGGATTGAGGCAGATCTGGTTCCTATGGCAAAAAGCCTTGGCGGCGGATTTCCGATCGCTGCGGCGGCAAAGCCAACATGTTTAACTTTTATTAAAAATAAAAATATTTTGCATTAAACCTTGTGATCTGACCAGATGTAAGTAATAGCGTCTACTTACTAAGTCTGATTTAAATATGCACACAGGCATTATTCCCTAGTTGATCCTCCCATCCTTTCTCTATGGAGAATAAAAGGGATTTTATTTGATGAAATACATAATCTCACCCAAATAATACAACTAGGAATTTCTTGATATGGCACAACTACTCACTGAGGCGGAAATTCAAGAAAGTGCAAAGGTTCTGTCAGGTTGGACTGTTAAAGGCTCCAACTTGGAGATTACCCGCACATTCAACGATTTTATCCAAGCAATTGAGTTTGTCAATAAGCTGGTGGAGCCTGCTGAGTCGGCTGGACATCATCCAGATATAGAGATTTCCTACAATAAAGTGAAGATTACACTCACAACACATGATGCAGGCGGGCTGACGCAGGCTGACTTTGATTTAGCGCAGGCGATTTCCCAAATTAACTAAGTACAGCTTTGCGTAAAATCGTGGCGAATTGAGGGTTGAAATTTAAACGCAGAGGGGAGGCAGCGCGTTGCGGGGGTTCCCACACCACTTGCTTTATGCAGGTGTTCCCGTCCACCGCAGTGGCTCCCCGTTGTAGCGACTGCCGTCGCGCAGAGGTAAGCGCAAAGGTACGCAGAGAATTCGCTACGAATTAATGAAATGTTGTACTAAGTGATTTCTTCTGACATCTTGCACTAGGTAACTGGAAGTCACCGCAACGAAAGACACAGCGCGTAGCAAGCTTTAAGGCAAAACTACGGGTTTTGCTTTAGAGTCGCGGGTTTGAAAAACCCTAATTTCTAAGCTGGTGTTTGCGATCGCAATAGCAGATAAACTACCCTGCATGAAGGCTTTGCTTACATTTGTATAGCTGAGTCATTGTGTTTTAATTGGTCTGCGAATTTTAGTAGGGCTAAGTGCAAAAAGGAATTTTTACTGACAATCTGCTAAATGTCTAAGCTTGGAGCGAGCGAATGCCTTAAACCTTACTCCCTGCTTAGATATTTAGATAATTATGTGTGACAGTTCTTAAGGCGATCACTCCAATCTTGCCATCTAGATCAGATGTTTTATAATGTTATGATATAGAGATATGTTTTTGCATAAGTTAATCAGATAAGTTTTTAACCCTAAGTTAATCGTTTATTAGCTTTGCAAAAACTAAAATTGTAGTAATGGCAACTATGCCTCATGCACAGGTTTCAATGAGATGTCGCATTTTTGAGAATTAGGTGCAACGAAACCAATTATCTAAACAAGGTGTGAGGAGTAAAGAGAAAATGTCTAGTATATTGTGGAAATCCTTAGTGGTTAGCCCAGCAATTTTGGGAGCGACATTGTTAGTTTCAACAACAGCAATTGCGGCTCCAAACACAACCACCGAAGTATCACCAGCCGCACAACCAGGTGTAACAGAAGTTGCCCAACAGCCAGAAATGTTGGCTCAAACAACCATTGATCAAGTTAACCGCTACAGCAACGAAGGTAACCAAAATAATTCTCAGTCTCAAGTAACATCGGTTTCTCAATTTTCCGACGTACAACCCACCGACTGGGCATTCCAAGCATTGCAGTCTTTGGTTGAGCGCTATGGTTGTATTGCAGGTTATCCAAATGCTACTTATCGCGGTAATCGTGCTTTGACGCGTTATGAATTTGCTGCTGGTTTGAACGCCTGTTTGGATCGGGTTAACGAATTGATTGCCACAGCAACAGCTGACTTAGTTACTAAACAAGATTTAGCTACCTTACAACGGTTACAAGAAGAATTTTCGGCAGAATTAGCAACCCTACGTGGCCGCGTAGATACCTTAGAAGCGCGGACTGCTGAATTGGAAGCCAATCAGTTTTCTACTACCACCAAACTAGTTGGTGAAGCTATTTTTGCTGTTAGTGATGCCTTTGGCGATAACACTGGTGATGCTAATAATACTGTCTTCCAAAACAGAGTACGTTTAGACTTACAAACTAGCTTCACTGGTAGAGACGTTTTGCACACCCGTCTCGCAGCCGGGAATGCACAAGCCTTTTCACTAATAGATAACGATGGTGATCCTATCAACAACACTGCTGAAGGCACACAAACATTTCAAGTTGGTGCTGGTAGTGGTAACAACAGTGTCAGCATAGATCGTTTAACCTATCAAGCTCCCATAGGCCCAGCCCAAGTTTACCTTGCGGCAAGTGGGGGACGACACAGCCATTATGCTGCTGTTAACAACCCTTACTTTTTCGACCAAACTGACGGTGGTAATGGTGCTTTGTCTGCCTTTGCTTCTGAAAGTCCCATCTATCGTATTGGTGGTGGCGCAGGTATAGCGCTTAATCTACCCCTTGGTAGAGGTCAGGGTATCCTGGGAAATAGTTCAATAACTGCGGGTTACTTGGCGTCCCAAGCTAATGATCCTGGTATTAGTGCAGGTCTGACCAACGGCGACTATGCAGCTCTTGGACAGTTAAACTTTAGTGTTGGCGATCGCTTGGCCTTAGCTGCTACTTACGTTCACGGATACAGTGCAGGCGGTGCTTTATTCGACTCGGGTGAGGCATCAGACGTAAACACTTCTTTGGGAGCAAGACCTTTTGCAGTAGGTACTGAACAATCTAACGCTTTACTAAATGCAGGTTCCAGTAACTCCTACGGTGTGTCGGCTGCATTTAGACCCAGCGACAAGCTGTCAGTTAGTGGCTTCGTCTCTTACCACGATGTGACAGGCTTTGGTGCAGATGATGATTATGAATCTTGGTCATACGGCGCTGGGGTTGCTTTAGCTGACTTTGGTAAACGGGGTAACGTTTTAGGTATTTTTGCTGGCGCACAGCCCTATTCCTTTAACCGACCAGGTTTTGGTGGTAATAATGACATACCATATCACTTTGAAGGCTTCTACAAGTATCGCGTGTCAGATAACATCTCTGTTACCCCGGGTGTAATCTGGTTGACCTCTCCTGGTCAAAACAGCGATAACGATGATGCTATTATCGGTACGCTCAGAACAACTTTCACCTTTTAGAGTGTTGACTATCCACCGATAATTTTGAACTCTATTGCTCCCCGCCATCAGGCGGGGCTTTTTGTTTTCGGTAGCAGCAACAAATAAACACCAGTAGTTAACCGGAGTATACTGGAAGAGTTAGGATCTGTGAATTATGGCGGGTTTTATATGAGTAGAGCAGAGTAGGGTGGTCATTGTAATAGTCATTTTTGTTGCTTGTAACTACTAATTAATGACTAATGACCAATGACCAATGACTCATAACTAAATAACTAATAACTAAGGGCGAAATTATGCGAATTGCTCGTAACATTACAGAACTGGTTGGTCGTACACCCCTAGTGCAGTTGAACCGCATTCCCCAAACAGAAGGATGTGTTGCAAAAATTGTGGTGAAACTGGAAAGTATGAACCCATCGGCATCAGTTAAAGATCGGATTGGGGTGAGTATGATTAACGCCGCCGAAGAAGAAGGGCTGATTACTCCTCTTAAGACAGTATTGGTGGAACCTACCTCTGGAAACACAGGAATTGCCCTAGCAATGGCAGCAGCAGCTAAGGGTTATCGGTTAATTTTGACAATGCCAGAGACAATGAGTGCGGAGCGACGGTCAATGTTGCGGGCCTATGGAGCAGAACTGGAACTAACGCCAGGGATGGAAGGTATGAGTGGGGCAATTGGGCGGGCGCAACAAATGGTTAATACTATGCCAAATACTTATATGTTGCAGCAGTTCCGCAATCCAGCCAATGCAAAAGTGCATCAGGAAACTACAGCCCTTGAAATTTGGGAAGATACCGATGGACAAGTAGATATGATCGTAGCAGGGGTGGGAACAGGTGGTACGATCACTGGTGTAGCAGAAGTGATTAAAGCACGCAAGCCTAGTTTTAAGGCGATCGCAGTTGAACCATCCAATAGCCCAGTTTTATCTGGGGGACGCCCAGGACCACACAAAATTCAAGGAATTGGGGCTGGGTTCATTCCCCAAGTTCTCAAGATAAAATTAATTGATGAAGTGATTACCGTCACCGATGAAGAAGCGATCGCTTATAGTCGGCGTTTGGCAAAAGAAGAAGGGCTACTATCTGGTATTTCCAGTGGAGCAGCTTTATGTGCAGCAATTCGCGTTGCCCAACGTCAAGAAAATAAGGGACGTTTAATTGTGATGATTCAGCCCAGTTTTGGTGAGAGGTATTTGAGTACACCGTTGTTCCAAGACCTGGAAACAAGGTTAGCCGCTAGCATCAGCTAACGATAAATTGAATTAATGGTCAATTCTAAGCACGTTTCTAACCATTACGAAACTCTCAAAGTTAGTCCAAGATGCCTGTAGGTACTGAAAGCAGATCAGTGATTACGGCACTTCCCGAAACCGAAGGATAGAAATATGACCTTGCGTTGGCAGGTAAGGTACTTGACCAGTCATTACGTGCTGTAACATCCAGGAACAAAGCATTTTTATAACCGAACTGAGCAGAGCCGTACACACTTTGTACTTCAGATTTCATAATTCTGCTGGCCACTGTGTTCTGAGAAGGGTTGGAGTTGGCCAGGTTGTAAACCCCGTCTACCACCAGCTGACCTACGTTGGTATAGTTCCTTTTGTAATAATTCAGACGCTGAGCACCACCGGCCTGTACCACCACTGAAAAT